>VXME01000001.1 GCA_009861545.1 Acidobacteriota bacterium
GAACAGCGACGTGTGGTACGCGTTGATCTTCCGCAGGGCGGCGATCTTCGTCTCGTCGCCCCCGTGGTGCGAGATGGGGTGGTGCGAGTCGGAGACGCCGATCTGCGGGTAGGTCGCACCGCTCTGCTCGCGGCCGATCTGGAAGGTGATGACGCGGGTGGTGTCGGTCTGCAGGGCCAGCGTCTGCATGTCGAACATCAGCCGCGCGTGCTCGTCGTAGCTGACCGGGATGCCGGCCGGCGAATCCACCAGCGGCAACTCCCGCCCGCGCGCCTCGGCGTTCTGGATGCGCCGCTCGATCTCGCGGACCGAGTCGACGTACTCGCCCAGCTTCAGGCGGTCGCGGTGTCCGAGGTCGCCTTCCAGGGCGTGCACCTTGTCGAGCACCGAGTCGATGATGCTGCCCTGCCGCTGCAGCCGGGCCTTGCGCACGGCCGGATCGGTGCTCTCGACGCTGCCGAAGAGGCGCTCGAAGACCACGCGCGGGTTCGACTCGACGGGCAGCGGCGTCGTCGGGCTGCTCCAGGCCAGCCGGTTCTGGTAGGCGCAACTGAAGCCGACGTCGCAGGTGCCGACGCCGTTGACGGTGTCGGTGCCCTCGAGGCCGAGCTCGAGTGACGGCAGCGGCGTCTCCTGGCCGACCTGCTGGGCCAGGATCTGGTCCATCGAGGTGCCGAGCTGCAGGCTCGCGCTGCTCGTCGTCCGGAGCGGCTCGATGCCGGTCATGAACGCCCCGGCCGGCTTGGCGTGGGCGCCGGAGCCGCCCGTCCGCGAGCTCGCGCCGGTATTGTCGAGGCCGCTCAGCACCAGCAGGTGCTTCCGGTGCGCCTCCAGCGGCTTCAGCGTCGGCGTGAACTCGAAGTCCGCTCCCTCGGCCGCCGGCGTCCACCCGGCCATGATGATGCCGTTCGGCACGTACACGGTGCCGAAGCGGGCGATCGGCTTGGCCGCGGTCTTCGACAGCGCGGTGAGCGCCGGCACCATCCCGTCGAGCAGCGGCAGCGCCAAGGTGGCGCCGATGCCGCGCAGCATGGTCCGGCGGGGAATGGCCTTCTTCGCAATCATCATGACTCTGACCTCCGCATGAGGAACGGTGTGCTCTTGACGACGGACGATACGAGGGTCGACCAGGTGAGATCGCCGGGCGTCGTCTGCCGGCTGATCTGCCGGACCACCGGCATGTCGTAGTGCTCCAGGGTGCGGCCGAGGGCATACGTCAGCAGCTTCTCGGTGACCGTCTCGACGAACTGGCCCTCGCGGTTCAGGATGACGTTCCGGAGCCCGGCCAAGCCGTGGACCTCGGTCCCGTCGATCAGCGTGCCGGACGCGTTGATCGGGATCCCGGTGTCGAAAGGCGTGTTGCCGCCGTTGGTGGCCCGCCAGCGGCCGATCGCGTCGTACTGCTCGAGGGCGAACCCGAGCGGGTCGATCGTGCTGTGGCAGCTCGCGCAGACGGCGTTGTTCCGATGCTGCTCCAGCCGCTCGCGGACCGAACGGGGCGCACTGCCCTCGCTGGCGGTCGGCAGGCTCGGCACGTCCGGCGGCGGCGGCGAGGGAGGCGTGCCCAGAACGTTCTCGAGCAGCCAGACCCCGCGCACGACCGGCGACGTGCGGTTGGCGTACGACGTGATCGTGAGCAGGCTGGCGTGGCCGAGGATGCCGCCGCGGGTGTCGTCGGGGTAGTCCACGCGGCGGAAGTGCACGCCGTGCACGTCGGGAATGCCGTAGTGGCGGGCCAGCCGCTCGTTGACGAAGGTGTAGTTCGCCCGCAGGGCGTTGACCACCGGGCGGTCCTCCCGCAGCTCGTTCTCCAGGAAGAGCTCGGTCTCCTGCCACATCGCCTCGCGCAGGTTCTCGTCGAACGCGGTGTAGGTGGCCGTGTCCGGTGTCGCGTTGCGCAGCTTGCGGAGCTGCAGCCACTGGCCCGCGAAGTTCTCGACCAGCGCCTTCGAGCGGGGGTCGGCCAGCATGCGCTCGATCTGCTCGTCGAGCACTTGCGGCTCGCTCAGCCGGCCCGCCGCCGCGAGGTCGAGCAGCTCGTCGTCGGGGATGCTGCTCCAGAGGAAGAAGGACAGGCGCGAGGCGAGCTCCAGGTCGGCCAGTCGGTACGGCGTGCCCGCGGGGACGCCCGCAGGATCGGTCTCGATGCGGAACAGGAACTCCGGGTCGACCAGGAGCCGCTCGACCGCGGCCTGGATGCCCACGTCGAAGCCTCCATCGGCGCGGCCGTCGCGGTAGAAGGGCAGCAACGTCTCGACGTCCGCGGCGGTCGCCGGCCGGCGATAGGCCTGCCGCGCCAACGTGGAGAGGATCGTGCGCGCGCAGCGCTCCTCCTCCGCGGCGCCGCCGGTCGGCTCGCAGACGAACAGGCGCTCCCGGCTCGGCAGCCCGGCCGCGCCGGTGGGGTTGTACGGGCCGATGATCTGGACCTCCGAGACGCCCGGGTTGCCCTCCTGGAACTCGTTCTGTCCATAGGAGTACGTCGAGCGGTCGAGCGGCAGGGGCAGGATCCCTTCCGGCAGTGCGGGGCGCCGGTGGAAGGAGAGTCCGACCTGGTGCCGGCCCGCGGAGACCGACGTGCGCACCTCCAGCCCCTCGTCGGCGTGCAGCGAGTACAGCTCCCACTCGGGGAAGGAGCTCGAGTCGTAGATGCTCTCGAACTTGCCGGCGTAGCCCATCGGCGGGCGCTGGCCCTGCTCCCAGTCGCGGCCGACGGTGAAGCCGCCGACCCGCTCGCCGTCCACGCGGACGTCGAGCTCGTGCGCCCTGCCGAGGCCGCGCACGTAGCCGTACTCCTGCTTCCGCAGGCTGAACCGGATGATGTACTCGCCGTCGACCGGAAAGTGGTGCTCGATGGCGACGCCGCCGCGCGACCCGAACGGCAGGTCGTCGCTGACGGGTCCGTCCTGGTCCACCGCGCCGTGGATGGGATAGACCTCGGACACGGCGCGCACGCTCGTATCGCCCACGACGAGCTGGCTGATGCGCCGCGCCGCGGCCAGATAGCGCTCGATCAGGGTCGGGGAGACGGAGAGGACCTCGGCGATGTTGTCGAAGCCCTCCTGCTCGTCGTCGGCCGGGAGCAGGGCGTTGACGTCGATCTCGAGGCCGAAGATGTCGCGGATGGCGTTGGCGTACTCCGCCCGGTTCAGGCGGTGTACGGCGGGCCGGCCGGGATCGGGACTCTCCAGGCCCGCCCGGTCGAGCTCGGCTTCCAGCCACTCGATGAACCCGTGGGTCGTCGCGGCGGCCGGGCGCGGCCGGCCGGCCGGCGGCATCGCGTTCGCGCGCAGCCGGCGGATCACGTGCTCCCAGGTGGCCGCGTTCGTCTCCACCTGCGAGACGTCCAGCGTGTCGAGGGCCAGCCCCGCGGTCAACGTGCGCCGGTTGTGGCAGGCCACGCAGTAGCGGTTGAGCAGGGCCCGCGCCTCGGCGGCGCCGGTCTCGGCTTCGTGCTGCGCGGCGGGCCGGGGCTCCGCGCGCAGGTCGAGCTGCGCGGCGCCGATGAGGGCCGCCATTCCCACGCCCGCGAGTATCCAGCGTGACATCGTTGCGCCTCCGTGAAGAGCCCCTCGTGTCCTGTCCGATCCGGGGCTCGGTTCCGTTCCCGCGGTTCGCGTCAATCCCGGCTCGCCAATCGCGCCAGATGCTGTTCCAGGAGATCGCGCGGCGTCGTGCCGTCCTCGGTCTCCCAGTCCAGATCGGCCCCGAGGCCGACCAGGTAGTCGACCACGCTCGTGAATCCGTACCGCGCCGCCGCGTGCAGGGCGGTCTCGCCCGCGCGGATCGTCTCGCGCATCGTCGCGTCGGCCCCCGCGTCGACGGCGGCCTTGACGGTTTCCAGCACGAGCTCTTCGTCGCTCCACTGGGCGATGACCAGTTCCGGCGCGATCAGCCGGCTGCGGCGGGTGGTGCTGCGGCTGAGTCCGTGGCCGACCGCCGCCATCAGTGCCGTCGTGCCGTCGTCCGTACGCGCGAGCGGGTCGGCGCCCGCCGCGGCGATCATCCGGGCGAGCTCCGGCTCCAGGTACTTGGCCGCCAGCAGGAACGGCGTGGCGCCCTTCTCGCGGAGCGTGAAGACGAACTCGTAGGTCCAGCGGGGCACCGGCGTGCTCCGCGTCAGGCGCGCGTTTGGGTCCGCGCCGCGGGCCAGCAGCATTCTCGCCAGGGAGTGGTCGGCGCGCAGGACCGCCGCGTGCAGCGCGGTGTAGCCTGCGCCGCCGGCGTTGGGATTGGCGCCGCGGGCCAGCAGGAACTCCGCGAGCCGGGGATGGCCGCTCATGCTCGCCAGCACCAGCGCGCTGTTGCCGTCCGCGCCGGTCTCGTCGACGTCGGCGCCCGCGTTCAGCAGGCGGCGGGCGGAGTCGACGTCGCCGTGGCGCGCCGCGAACAGCAGCGGGGTGAAGCCCCCGGCGTCGAAGTGGGTGGCCCCGGCCGGGCTGGTCGTGCTGCGCAGGCCCGTGCCCCGGAATTGCCGCCTCGTAATCGTGCGGGCGTCGATTGCCGCGCCGTGATCGAGCAGCACGCGCGTGACGTCGGGCTGGAGGTGGGCGGCGGCCCACATCAGGGCGGTCTGCCCGTTCTCCGGCTCGGTGGCGTCGATGTCGGCCCCGTGCTCGATCAGCGCCTCCACGGCCACCGGATCGCCCGTCGCCGTGCAGCGCATCAGCACCGTCTCGCCCGCCAGGAGCCCGCGGTCGGCGTCCGCGCCGGCGGCGAGCAGGCGCTGTACGATCCCGGTGTTGCGGCTGGCGCAGGCGACCCACAGCGGCGTGGCGCCGAGATCGTTGGCGGCGTCGACGTTCGCGCCGGATCCGATCAGCCGGTTCACGGTGGGGAGGTCGTTCCAGTGCGCCGCCCAGTGCAGCGCCGTCGCGCCGTCGCCCTGCCGGGTGTCGGCGTCGACGCCGCGGTCCAGGAGGATGCCGACCGTGGCCCAGTCCCGGTCCTTCGCCGCGTCGACGATCTGCCGGTCGGAGTTGCCCGCGGCCGGAGCCACCGCCCACGCGCTGCACAGGAGCCCCGCGGCGGCGAGCCGGACGCACTGCTGCCTGATTGTCACGAGCATCCGTCATGATAGCCTCGCGCGGAGCGTGATCCAACCGTTTTTCACCCGTCAATCGACATTTCCGCTCGGGGAGAGGAGCGTCGCATGGCAACCGGACTCGATCGCCGCCAGTTCGTGAAGTCCGCCACGGTCGGCCTGGTCGCCGCCGCGCCCGGTTCCGCCCTCGGCCGCGCCCCGGCGGTTCGGACGTCGCGCCGCGTCTCGCCGGTGGTCATCGCGTCGGGTAACGGCCACCGCCATACGAACGGTGGGACGGAGACGTGCGTGGAGACCGCGTTCCGCCTGATGACCTCCGGCGCGGACGTGCTCGATGCGCTGATCGCGGGTGTGAACATCGTCGAGCTCGATCCGGAGGACGCCAGCGTCGGCTACGGCGGGCGTCCCAACGCGGACGGCGTCGTGCAGCTCGATGCGTGCTGCATGCACGGTCCCAAGCGGCGGGCCGGCGGGGTCGCGGCGCTCGAAGGGGTGCGCACGCCGTCGAACGTGGCGCAGATGGTCGCCGACCTGACCGACCATCACCTGCTGGTCGGGGCCGGGGCGCAACGGTTCGCGCGCCAGATGGGGTTCACCGTCGAGGATGACCTGAACACGGACCGCTCGCGGCGCATGTGGCTGGAGTGGAAGCGCCGCACCGATCCCGGCCACTACCTGGATCCCGACCGCGGCGCCGGCGGTAACGAAGCCGGCGCCGACGCCGCGGCGCGCGGGCGCGAGGTCGACGACGTCATGCTGGCCGACGGGGTCATCACCGAAGAAGAGCTGTACGGCACCATCAACTGCGACGGTATCAACGCGGCGGGCGAGATCTGCGGGGTCACGACGACGAGCGGCCTGGCCTGGAAGATTCCCGGCCGCGTGGGCGACTCGCCGATCCTGGGCGCGGGCCTGTACGTGGACAACGCGGTGGGCGCGGCCGGCTCCACCGGCCGCGGCGAGGCCAATCTCTACAACCTGGCGTCGTTCCTCATCGTCGAGCGGATGCGGGAGGGCGCGCATCCGATGGATGCCGGGATGGAGGCGTTGCGCCGCGTGCAGTCCAACACGGTCGAGTCCCGCTTGTTGAACGCTCGTGGACTGCCCGCATTCGGCCTGACGTTCTACGTCCTGGACCGGCAGGGCCGCTATGCCGGCGTGTCCATGTACGCGAGCGAAACGAGCCGGTACGCCGTGTGCACCGAGAACGGCGCCGAGCTGCTGCCGCTGGAGCCGCTTCTCGACGGATCCGTGCGGGACTGAGGTGCGCAGATCCGGCCGCGGTCGCGCCCGCCGACCGCAGCCGGACAAGCGTTCCGGCGTCGGCTACGGACCTTCGCTGGCCGCGGCCTCGTCGGCGCGCGACCCGGTCAGCATGTTGAACATCCCGTAGTTGCCCTCGTGGCACGCGAACTCGTACATCGGCAGGGGCTGGCGCGCGTACGGCAGGGCGCCCGACCAGGGCCGTGTCCATGTCTCGGGATCGTCGATGGTGAACGTGTAGCCGAGCGTGTCGGGACCGGTGCGCGTGAAGCGCTCGGTCACCGTCGCGGCTTCGCTGAGCTTCCCCCGCGACAGCGAGTGCTCGGGGCGGCTCCAGCGCCGGATGAACGGCTCGCGCAGGTTGGTGGTCTCGACGATCAGGGTGTCGCCCTCCCAGCGGCCGCGCGAGCTGCCCGCGAACTGGCGGATGCCGGCCGGCAGGTGGGGCCGGTCGTCGAGGTAGATGACCCGCAGATCGTGGATGTGCTCCTGCAGGATCGCGATGTAGTCGGCTGTCTGGAAGAAATGGAAGTTGTTGTTGTATCCGGTCGGGATCGACGGGATCCCGCGGTACCAGAGGCAGCGCTCGCTCAGGCCCATGTCCTCCGGACCTTCGGCCGGCACGGTGCCGTTCTGCGCAGCGGCCAGGCGCACCGACTCCGGCGACGTAATGCGGGCGAGCGCCTCCGGGGTCAGCGGGGGCAGGCGCCCGTTCTCCGGATCGGTGATGATCGACGTGCGGTTGGTGCCGACCACCGACGTGTTCTGTTCCGTCCAGTAGCTGTTGTACGCCCCGACGTTGCCGCCGACCGGCAGCGGCTCGGTGCGCACCTCGCTCGGGGCGTTCTGGCTGTCCACGCGGGCCTGCGCCTGCTGCTCGATCTCGGCGACTTCCTCGGGGCTGAGAAACGCCTGCCCGGCCAGGTCCTCCGGGCGTTCCAACGGCGTGATCGTGCCGTTGTTCCAGATGGCGTTTATGTCCGGATGGCCCCAGGGGGTGCGCGGCGCCGTCCAGTCGGCGTCCGGCGACTGGGCCTGCGCCGCGACCGTCGCCGGCGCCAGGGTCACGAGTGCCAGCATGGTCACGAGCGCGGCCGAGAGCTTCACGGTTCGCTGGATCATCTCAACCTCCTTGCCGGTCCGGGGCGCTTGGCGACTCTGCTCCGGAGCCCGGCTTCGTGTCGCGAGGGTCTCTGCGCGGCAGGATACACCCGCTTGCGGTCGCGGGGCACTCGCGCGAAGGCCGCGATTTCGGACTAACCTTGACGCATGTCCACTCTCGCTCCCGCGGCGCCGACCTCGACGGTCGGGGTCGCCATGCCGGGCTCGTCGTCGCGCGCTGCGTCCGCGGTCGTACCCTGGCCCTTGTGGGCCGTCGCCTTCGCGTCCACGAGCGTCATCGTCGGCGTGATCTGGGACATCTCCTGGCACCGGTCCATCGGCCGCGACTCGTTCTGGACGCCCGCCCACATGGCGATCTATCTCGGCGGCGTCGTGGCCGGCTTGTCGTGCGGCTGGCTGGTGCTGCACACCACGTTCGCCGGCAGCGCACGCGAGCGGGCCGCCGCCGTCTCGTTCTGGGGCTTCCGCGGCCCGCTGGGCGCCTGGGTCTGCATCTGGGGCGCGCTGGCGATGGTCGTCTCGGCCCCGCTCGACGACTGGTGGCACAACGCGTACGGTCTCGACGTCGAGATACTGAGTCCGCCCCACATCGTGCTCGCATTCGGCATAAACGCGGTCGCCGTCGGTGCCATGCTGATGGCGCTGGCCCGCCAGAACGCCGCGCCGGCCGCCGGTCGCGTGCTGCAAATGCTGTTCGCGTACACCGGCGGTTTCCTGATCCTGCAGGCGGCGACGCTCTTCATGGAGTACATCGGGATTCCGAACCTGCAGCACGGAACGCGCTACTTCTTCACCAGCGCCGCGATCTTTCCCTTCCTGCTGGTGGGAATCGCACGCGGCGCCGCCTCGCGCTGGGGAGCCACCGCGGCGGCGGGCGTCTACATGGGCGTCACGATGCTCATGATCTGGATCCTGCAGCTCTTTCCGGCGCAGCCGATGCTGGCGCCCATCATGCGGCAGATCGATAACATGGTGCCGCCGTCGTTTCCGATCCTCCTGCTGGCGCCGGCTTTTGTAGTGGATCTCATCGTCAATCGCGTGCCCGCCGGGGCGGGCCGCCTGCGTTGGGGCGCAACCGCCGTCGGAGCCGGCATCGCCGCCATGCTCGCGCTGACTGCCGTGCAGTGGCCGTTCGCGGAGTTTCTGCTCGCCGAGCCGGCCCGCAACTTCTTCTTCGCCGCCGACCAGTTCGGCTACAGCCGCGCGCCGGGTGCCTACCAGTACGTGTTCTGGGGCCGCCCGATGACCGCGGCGGCCGCGGGCTGGACGGGGCTGATCGCCGCCGGGTCGGCCCTGTGCGGCCTCTGGATGGGCAACTGGATGGCGCGCGTGCGGAGGTAGCATGAGCGCCTCGCGCAGTGTTCTCGCGCCCGTGGACGGCAGTCGCCGGCTTGCCCGGAGCGGTGTCGCGCGCCGCACGGGCGCCGCAGTCCTGATCGTCACCGGCCTGATCGCGGCCGCCGGGTCGACCGCGTCGGCCCACGTCGGCACCTCGAACGCCTACTTCGACGGGGCCGCCGGCCCCTACCGCGTCCGCGTCATCGTTCGGACCCCCGGCGTGATCCCCGGCCTCGCGCAGGCTTCGGTCCGGGTCCTCGGCGGCGAGCGCGTGGAGCGCGTGACGCTCCGGCCGCTGCGATCCGACGTCGGGCTGGAAGGCGCGCCACCCCCGGACGTCGCCGGTCCCGTGCCCGGCGAGGCGGGCCTGTACAGCGGCGAGCTGTGGCTGATGACCGCCGGTTCGTACAGCGTGGAGGTCGGCGTGGCCGGGGCCGCCGGCGAGGGGACCGTCTTCGTGCCGGTGTTGGCGCTCGCCGAGCGGCGGCTCGCAATGAACCCGGCCTTCGGCGCGGCGCTGGTCGCGGCGGCGCTGTTTCTGTTCGTCGGCGCGGTCACGATCGTCGGCGCCGCGGTCCGCGACAGCGTGCTCGATCCCGGCAGGGAGCCGGACGCGGGCCGGCGCTGGCGCGCACGCTTCGCGATGGCCGCGTTCGCGCTGGTTCTCGGCGCCCTCCTCGGCGGCGGCTGGATCTGGTGGGATGCCGTGGACGCCGCGTACCGGAGCCGCCTGTACCGCCCCTGGAACACGACCGCGGCGGTGACGGAGGCCGGCGGAACGCGCATTCTGACGCTGGCGATCGACGACCCGGACTGGCGCGCCATCGAAGGCCTGCCCGATGCCGGACTGCTGCCGGACCACGGCAAGCTGATGCACCTGTTCCTGGTGCGAGCCGGAGATCTGGCGGCGTTCGCCCACGTCCACCCGGTGCGGGCCGGCTACGATTCGTTCAGGGTTCCGCTGCCGCCGCTGCCCGCAGGGGAGTACCGCATCTACGCGGACATCGTGCTCGAGAACGGCTTCGCGCCGACGCTGGTGGACACGGTGACTGTGGGGCCGCCCGGCGCTGCCGCGTTCGGAGCCTCGCCCGCGGCGGGAGGTTCGACCGAGCCGGACGGCGACCCGCCGTCGGCCGGTCCGCCGTCGGCCGATCCGGATCCGGACGATTCGTGGGCGGCGCTGCGGCCCCTCGGCGCGTCGCGCTCCGGAAGCTACGCGCTCCCGAGCGGGCGAACGGTCCGCTGGGAGGAGGACGGCCGGATCGGCGCCGACGATGAGATCACGCTGCGATTCTCCGTGGCCGAGCCGGACGGGTCGCCGTCGGCGCTGGCGCCCTACATGGGCATGCGCAGCCACGCCGCGGTCCTGCGGGACGACGGATCGGTGTTCGTGCACCTGCATCCGGCCGGCAGCATCAACCTCACCGCGCAGATGCGTTTCGCCGAAGCGGAGGGCGCAGCCGCCGGACGGGAGCCGGCCGGCGGGAACGATCGACCGGTGCGCGCCGACGGGCAGGCCGCCCGGGCGCTGGACGGCGGACGGCACGGAACCTCGCCGGGCGGAGTGCACGACGCCGGGGTTCAGGCCGCGTCCCCGCCGGCGAACGTGGTGACGTTTCCGTTCGTCTTTCCCGAGCCGGGCGCCTACCGCATCTTCGTGCAGGTGAAGATCGGAGCGGAGGTCGAAACGGCCGCCTTCGACGTGGAAGTCGGAGGAGCGCCGGCGTCTTGACAGCGGGTCGGGGCGGGAGTACAACCCCAAGGGTCTGCGCCGTCGGACGGGGCAGACTCTTGGCGAGGGTTGGTTGGGCGGGAAGCGGAGCCGCCAGGCGACGATTTCCGGGCTAGCTGCGCACTCACTGGTCACGCGATACCCACGAGGAGAATCCATGCGACGAATGCTTGTCCTGGCGGCGGTCATTGCACTGTTCGCCCCGATCGTCCCCACGGCCCAGGGGCCGGATATGGAAGTGGCCGAGTGGTTCAAGGTCGGCACCTTCGACATCCACGGCGTGCCCCACGTCGGGCTCGTCTTGCGCGACAGCCTGGTCATCGACATCGAGGTGGCCAACATGGCCCTCGAATCGGATCCCGCGTATCCCACGGTTCCGATGCCGAGGGACATGCTCGAGCTGATCGGGCGTTGGGACTACGGTCTCAAGTATCGGCTGTACGAGATCGTCAATCACGTGGTCGGAAACGACCTGCTCATGGGCGCCGGCCGGGCCGACTACATCTACGACGTGAGCGACCTCCGGACGCGGCCCCCGATCATGTATCCGGGCAAGATCCTCAACGCGGCGGTCAACTTCTACAGCCACGTCAACGAGGCCGGTTCCCCCGAGGAGCGCGCGGCCGAGCAGCGCCGCCGGCGCGAGGAGCGCGGCGTGCCGTACCTGTTCCTGAAGCCGAGCCGCGGCGCTGTCGTCGGCAACGGCGATTCCATCGTCATTCCTCACGGCCGCGACCGGACCGACTGGGAGGTCGAGCTCGGGGCGGTGATCGGACGCACCGCGAAGTACGTGTCGGCGAACGACGCGCAGGACTACGTGTTCGGCTACACAGTGTCGATCGACGTCTCCGACCGCGGCGGCCGGCCGCCGGGGGGCAACGCCACCCGCTCGGACTGGTTCGTGGGCAAGGGCCACGACAGCTTCGCGCCGCAGGGACCGTGGATCGCGCCGAAGGAGTTCTACGGCGACCCGATGGCGAACCTGCGGCAGACCCTCAGCGTCGGCGGCCAGACGCTGCAGGACGCGCGGGCCGGCGACATGATCCATTCGCTGTGGGAGATCATCGAGTACGCCTCGTCGATCATCACGCTCTATCCGGGTGACGTCATCAACAACGGGACGTCGGGCGGCACCGCGGCCGGCGCGGCCGAGACGCGCGGCGAAGAGGACCGCTATCTGAGACCGGGCGAGGTGGTCGAGGCGAGCATCGATGGTATCGGCACCCTGCGGATGCCTGTAGTCGCCGGCGAGGAGCCGACGGGGCTCACCGGCGCGCAGCTTCCCCCGGTCAGCAGCTATCGCGACTGACGTTTTCGTAGTTCGTAGCGGGGGTCCGCCGGCCGACGCCGGCGGGTCTCCGCGCTCCCCTGTTTCTTCCTGTCCTCGAACCGGGCGGTCCGCAAGGTGAACGTCGGTCAGGCTTGCGTCAGCCGAGCAGCCGGACGGCGGTCCCCGCTTCAGAAGCGGAACAGCCGGTTGAACTTGATCACGAACGCGCGGTTCCGCAGCTCCGGCCAGCGCCTGGCGCCGAACGAGAAATCCGCCACGTCGCGCTGGTCGTTGTAGACGACGAACAGCTCGCTGCCCGGCTGGTACTCCCACCGCAGCCGGAGATTGGCGCTGATGGTGTCGCTGACCGGGCTGTACTGAACGAGCCCGCCGAAGAACATCCGGGGCGTGAACGTATAGGTGACGCGGCTCGTGACCAGCGGCACGGTGTACGTCCCTTCGACCGGCAGCGAGATGTGGTTGACCGACAGGCCCGGCTCCAGCGAGAACTGGGGCGTGATCTCCACGCGGCCCCGCTGGTAGCCGACCGCGTTGATCTTGCCGTGGTAGTAGTCCCCGCTCCATAGCGACAGCGTGCCCGACACCCGCCGCTGCTGTCCCATGGCGTAGGAGAGGAAGATGCTCTGGTAGTCGTACTCGCCGACCGGGATGGGGACGACGCCGGCCGCGTTGAACTCCTGCGGTACGAAGTCGTAGCGGCGCTCGTAGTTGGCGCTGAACCGGTCGCTGTTCTCGAGCTCGACGCCGAAGATGCCCTGGGCGATCCGCGTCTCGGTGATGCCCGCGCCGTTCTCGAAATAGTCGTAGCTGCCTTCCCAGGTGAACTGCCGCACCAAGTCCATGGACGGCCGCGGGCTGTAGCGGGCCAGCACGTAGTTGCGCAGGAAGTCGTCGCGGCGCACGAACCCGACCTCCGGGTTGAAGGCGTCGCCGACCACCAGGTGCTCGGCCTGCAGTCCGTAGAGGTCGCCGGCGTAGGCGAACGCCGCCTGGTAGCTCTGCTCGTTCCCCTGGGCGTCGGAGTCGAGCTCGAGCCCGCGTGTCCGCGTGCGGGCGTAGTAGCCGTAGAAGTTGACGTTGTCGTAGAACGAGAAGGCGGCGTCGAGGCCCAGGGCCTCGTTGGTGTCGTTGCCGCTCACCGAGACCGACCTGCCGGTGAAGATGCCGCCGATGCGGCTCCGCCGTAGGATGTCCCGCTTCACGCGCAGGGCCGTGAAGTTGGTCCCGAGCGCTCCGCCGGACGTGTCGTCGGTCTGGATGTTCAGCGCGCCGATGGAGTAGCGGCCGGCCTTGCCGGTCAGTCGCGCCCCGCCGAGAATCGGCACGGTCTCGCCGCCGGTCAGGCCGATGCGGCGGCTGTAGAAGACCTGCGGCACGTCGCCGCCGCCGAAGAAACCCGATCCGCCCAGCCGGGAGGCGCGGAACTGACCGCCCGCGTTGCCGGCCGCGCGTCCGAAGTCGAAGATGCCCCGGCCTTCCAGGAAGAACTCCCGCTTCTCGGGGAAGAACAGGTTGAACCGCGACAGGTTGAGCTGCGCCTCGTCGGCCTCCACTTGCGCGAAGTCGGTGTTGTAGGTGAAGTCGGCGGTCAGGTTCTGCGTGAGGCCGTACTTGACGTCGAGGCCGCCGTCGCCGGCGCCCTCGTTCAGTATCTGCGGCGTGGAGGTCAGATTGCTGTTGATCGACCCGATGGCGTACGGCTTGATCTCGAACCGGCGGTTGCCGGTCGGCACCTCGACGCCGACGAGGGTGCCCGCGGCCGACAGGCGGAACATGCCGGGGCCGGCGGAGATGGGGACGGTCGTCAGATAGGTGGTCTCGTTCTTGTAGCGGATGCGGCGTCCGAGCTGCAGGCCCCAAACCTGGTTCTGGCCCGACTGGAACCGGAGCGACTTGAACGGGATCTCCATCTCCACGGTCCAGCCTCCGTCGAAGCGGCCCGTGCTCGAGTTCCAGATCGGATTCCAGTCGTTGTTGGGGTTGCCCTCGTCGGTGATCTCGTAGTCGAAGAAGCCGCCGATGGGCGTGATCATGAACGCGAAACCGTTGCGCCGGTCGTAGAACGTGTCGATGCCGACGCTGAAGTAGTCGTTGTTGATGATCTGGAACGAGTCGCGCTGCATCTCGTTGGCGATCCACTGCGACTCGGGGACGGACGACCAGAGCCTCGCGGCCACGTAGACGGCGTCGTCGTTGAAGAAGATCCATGCCTCGGTGCGTTCCGTCGTCGGTGCGCCTTCGATCGGCAACTGCTGCACGAAGCCTTCGATGGAGGGGACCGTCTCGTAGATCCCGTCGTCGAGCACGCCGTCCACGCGCAACGGGGCGTCGAGGCGGACGGCCCGGACCGTGGCGCGGCCCGCGGCATCGCGCGCGACGATCTGCGGGGCGAGGGGAGGAGGCGGACCGTCGATGATGACGCCGGAACCTGCTGTGGCGGAGCTGAAGCCGGCCGGTTGCTCCGCCGGTTCGGAGCGGGGCGGTGCGCCCGTCTCGGGCCCGGGACCGCCGGGGCGTCCGGCCATGGGGCCGCCCGAACCGGGGCGTCCGGTCATGGGGCCGCCGGGTGGACGTCCGGGACGACCGGTCATGGGGCCGCCGGGCGGCCGTCCGGGACGACCGGTCATGGGGCCGGGCCTGCCGGGTGGACGTCCGGGACGACCGGTCATGGGGCCGGGCCTGCGTTCCGGGATTCCGGTCAGCGAGCCGGGGCCCGGGCGCGGCGCCTCCGTGGGCTCGGCTGCGGGAACTGGAGGTTGCGTTCTCACGGACGGCGCCGTCGCGGGTCGAGCCGCCGCGAGCATCGAGCCCGACGCCAGCATCCGGCGCACCTGCGCAGCGACCTGGTCCTGCACGTCGAACAGCTCATCGAATGCACCGTCGACCGTCACCGCGTCGAGCACGGCGGCCGTCGCGGCGTCGAACACGCGCGCCGTGATGCGGAGTCGGTCGCCCATCCTCTGATAGGCGCCGGTCACGAGCCAGGAGACCCCCAGGATCCGGCCCGTCTCGACGATGGCGTCCGGCGCACCCAAGCCCACCTCCGTCGCCCGAGGCACGGACGCCGTCTCGGTGCGGGTCGCGCCGACGCCCGCGCGGTTCAGGTCGGCCGCGAGGCTTTCGGCGATGCCGGTCCCGATCCAGTCGTCCGCCGAATCGCCGGAGATGTTGATGAAGGACAGGATCGCCGCCGTTCCGTCCGCGGCCGTTGCTTGCCGCGGCGGTTGCGCGAGCGCTCGCGAGCCGCTCGACAACGCCGGCTCGACGGCAACGAGGGCCAGCGTCGAAAGTGCGACCGTCAGAGTCGCACGCTGCAGGGCGGCAGTCATAGGCTCTTACCTCACCGGGCGCCACCTGACGTCTCGACCACGTTCCGGATCGCCGCGGCGCCTTCGGAGACGATACCGCCGCCGTTCCCGTTTACATTGATCCAGGTGGCGGTTTGCACGGACGACGCCCGGCGCGCCTCTGTCGCACCGTTCCTGCGGCGCAGACTCCTAGCGCACGGGCACCTGCAGCTCCGGCATCGGTGCGGCGGAGAACAGGCGCTTGAGCGGAATGGCGAGCCACCGCGCCCAGGCGGCGGAGCGCGAAACCCGGGCGCTGTCGGTGGCGATGCCGGTGTTGCCGTACATCTGGCGGTACAGCTTCGACACCAGCATGAACGCCAGGCGGTAGCGGATGGAGCGGACGCAGCGCGAGCGGCGCCAGACCTTGCCGAGGGAGTAGAAGCGATCCCACGCGCGCTGGGTGCCGGTCCGAATCTCCTCGGCCGTCATCGCCGGGTGCGGCGAGAAGATCTTCGGCCGCTTGATCGGCGGAATCAGCCAGTAACGGCTGACCGGCACGCCGTCCACGTCGGGCAGCTCGGCCGCTTCGTTCTTCTCCCACTTCAGGAAGTCGACCGTGCCCGGGAAAGGCGTCAGGGTCAGGAACTGCGCGAAGTCGATGTCCGCGGCATGGGCGAGCGCGGCTGTCGCCTCGAAGCTGTCCGGCCGGTCGCTGGGCAGACCGAAGATGAACGATCCCAGCACGTGCACGCCGTGCTCGCGGAACCGCTGGAGCTGGTTCACCAGGGCGTCGCCGGCCAGGTTGAAGCCCTTGTAGACGTCCTTCAGGCCTTCCTCGGTGACCGCCTCGACACCGATCAGGGCGCCGCGGATGCGCGCGTTGCGCATGGCGTCGAGAAACGCCGGGTCCTCGGCCGCCTCCATCGTGATCTGCGTGAAGAAGACCGTGTCCCGGGGCAGCTTCGCGAGCCGTTCCATCAGCTCGAAGCGTTCCTCGCGCAACGCCTCCAGCTCGTGCAGCCGCGAGGGATCCTCCCGGCGGCGGGCCATCGCCAGATCCTCGAGCGTCACCGGATAGAAGTTGTCGTCGGCCAGCGCGATGAAGCGGAAGCCCATCCGGCGCAACTGAACGATCTCTTCCAGCACGGCGTCGACGGTCCGCTGGCGGGGCTCCTGACCGTCGGTCCGCCAGACGGAGCAGAAGGAGCAGTGCTTCGGGCAACCGCGTACGGTCTGCACCGATGCCCACATGTAGCGATCACGCGGCATCAGGTCCCAGCGCGCCTTCTGCAGCGAGGCGCCGGGGACCCGGCCGCCCTCGTAGATCCGCTCCTGCCGCCCGGCCGCGACGTCGTCGAGCACCTGCGGCCAGATCCCGTCGCCGTCGCCCTTCACCGCCGCGTGCGCGGCGCCCCGTTCGAGCGCCTCCTCCGGATAGAGCGTTGCGTGGATGCCGCCGTAGACGACGTACGCTCCCCGCTCGCGACACAGCCGGCCCACTTCGTAGCCGCGCAACGCGTTGCCGGTGTGAATGCCGATGCCGACGATGTCGCCGGCCTGGATCGTCTCCGGGTCGAGCGGCTCGAGGGTCTCGTCGACGATGTTCGGGTCGCCCCACTTGCGCGGCGTCGCATGGGCCAGAACGTACAGCCAGCGCGGCGTGATGACCGCGAGTCCGAACGCGATGTGACTGGGGTTGATCAAGTGGATGCGCATGAACGCCTGACCTCCGAGTTCGTCTGCCGTACAGACGGAACCGAACAATACTACAGCAGGCGGGTTTCTGGGGCGGCGCTTGCGCGGGACGCTCGACTGGGCGATCATGCAAGAACCAGCCCGGTCCCACGAAGGACCGGCCCGGTCCCGCTCGAACCTGGAGGATGTCCACATGAGAGGCCCTGTTCTCGCGTTCGCCGTGCTGGCGGTGGTGGCGGGCGGAAGCCCGCATAAGGCCGCGGCCCAGAGCGTCGCGCCGGACGAGCCGCCGGCAGCCCCCCGGACGCCCTGGGGGGATCCCGATCTGCAGGGCGTGTGGAACCACGGCACGATCACGCCGCTGGAACGACCGGCGGAGTACGCCGGCCGCGAGCGGCTGACGGACGAGGAAATCGCGGCGGCCAACCTCGCCTCCGAGACGCGGGCCACCTCGGAACGGCGAAGCGAGCTGACTCGGGAGCAGGACGTCGCCCTCGCCTACAACCAGTTCTGGTGGGACCGCGGCATCTCGATCGGCCGCACGTCGCTCATCACCGATCCGCCGGACGGACGGCTGCCCGCGCGCACACGGGAACGCCGGGAGTACGAGGCGACTCCCGAAGCGCAGCGGCTGGCCGCGGCCAAGCGGGGGCGCGTGCCGGCGCACGGGCCGGAGGACATGGATCTGGGCGACCGCTGTCTGGTCTACCGCCACGTGCCGATCACGTCGAGCGGCTACAACAACCACGTTCATATCCTGCAGTCGCCCGGCTACGTCGCCATCTTCCAGGAGCAGATCCACGACTTCCGCATCATCCCGGTCTTCGAGCAGCCCGCGCTGCCCGACCAGGTCCGGCTCTGGCTGGGGGTGTCGCGCGGCCACTGGGAGGGCGACACGCTGGTCGTCGAGACCGGAAACTTCCACGCGCAGACCGACTATCTGGGTTCGGGCCCGAACCGCCGCGTCGTCGAGCGGTTCAGCCGGCGCGGTGCGGACGCCATCGAGTACTCGTTCACGGTGACCGATCCGAGCGTCTGGACGCGTCCGTGGAGCGGGATGGTGCCGTGGCGTCCCGCCGAGGGTCCGACGTTCGAGTACGCCTGTCACGAGGGCAACTACGGCATGACCAATCTCCTCACGTCGTCGCGGGCGGTCGAGGCCCGCCACTGAGGAGTACGAAGACCATCGTAGAACGAGAAAAGCCAAGGAGGTCTACATGACGGTTCGTGGTTTCGCGGCGGTTCTGGCCCTGCTCACGCTGGCGGCGGGTGCATCCGCGCCGGCCGTGGCTCAGGAGGAGTTCGAGCCGCCGCGTCTCGCGGACGGCAGGCCCGACCTGCAAGGCGTGTGGGATTTCCGCACCCTGACGCCGCTGCAGAGGCCCGAGGAGCAGGAGAGCGCGGTGCTGACGGCCGAGGAAGCGGCCGAGATCGAAGCGCGGTCCGCCGAGCGCAGCGCCGAGTTGAACGCGCCGACCGAGCGCAGCGGCGAGTTGCTGCCGGTGGGCGGCAACGTCGGCGGCTACAACCACTACTGGGTCGATCAGGGCGCCAGCGTCGTCGATGACCAGCGGACGTCCCTCATCGTCGATCCGCCGGACGGCCGCGTGCCGCCGCTGCAGCCCGGGTTCGAGTTGATCGAGCTGTCGCTCGGCGAGGATCGGCCGGGGACGCGCCCGGTTCGCGTTCGGGCCGCCGGCATCGGTGCCGACAGCTACGAGGACCGCGGGCTGGCCGAGCGCTGCCTGCTCGGGTTCAACTCCGGCCCACCCATCGTGCCGGCCGGCTACAACCAGAACCTGCAGATCTTCCAGACGCCCGACCACGTCGTCATCCTGCACGAGATGGTGCACGACGCGCGCATCGTCCCGCTCGACGGACGCGACCACCTGCCGGGGAGCGTCCGGCAGTGGATGGGCGACTCCCGCGGCTACTGGGACGGCGACACGCTGGTCGTCGAGTCGATCAACTTCACCGACAAGGTGGCCAGCTTCAACCCGTCGGTGGCCACGGCGGCCGGCGACGGCTCGACGCTGCATCTGACGGAGCGCTTCACGCGGGTTGCCGGCGACACGCTGCTCTACGAGTTCACGGTCAACGATCCGACCACCTTCACGCGGCCCTTCACGGCGGCGCTGCCGATGAAGCTCGGCGAGGGGATGTACGAGTACGCCTGCCACGAGGGCAACTACGGGCTGTTCAACATCCTGTCGGGCGCCCGCGCGGCGGAGCGTGACGCCGCGTCGCAGCAGTAGGCGATTTCAGGGGGCGGGCCGGCGGCGTTGTCGTCGGCCCCTTTCCGCCGCCGAGCTCGCACGTCCCGCCCGCGGGTCCTTCACGAATGCGAGGGTGGGCGAACGTCCGGCCGCCTGGCCACTATCTCGGCAACGCCGGGCTCACCGCCGGCCGCGACCCGCGCGGTTCGCTCCGCGGCGTGGAGCACGTTCCACCGCCATCCCCTGACCATCCGCTCCAGCTCTCCCGGCCGCAGCACGTAGCCGTGCCCGCGCTGTCCGTCCGGCGCAGGCAGATGCAGCGCCGCCACGAACAGCCCGCCCGGACGAACCCCGCCGCGGATCGCCGCGAACAGCGGACGGTGCAGGAAGTAGCAGTCGACGATCAGGTCGTAGGCCGCCGGCTCGATAGTGAACTCCGGCGGGTCCGCTTCCAGGTCGGCGACGTGCGGCGCGATCCGCTCGCGGCAGCCGGCCCGCTCCGCGTTCGCGAGCAGCAGGGCGACGGCTGCATCCGAGCCGTCCACCGCAGCGACCCGCCACCCGCGTGACCCCAGCCAGACGGCGTGCCGGCCGGCGCCGCACGCCAGGTCCAGCGCCCGGCCCGGCGGCACGCCCGCCACCGCGTCGGGCAGGGGCGGCGACGGCTCCGGCAGCGCGCCCGGTTCGCGGTCGGCGTAACGCGCGTTCCACTTGGCGATCTGCGGGTTCATGGATCTGTGCGCGTCGAGCGGGCCGAGGGCCGGGCCACGGGCTGCAACCTGTCGCGCGGGTTGCAAACCTGTTGCGCGTGCTCTTCTACGGATGAATGCCCCAGACGAGCTCGGCAAGGAATCCGGCCGGAATCCCCACGACGAGCAGGGCCAGGCTGACCAGCAGGAACCGCGAATAGATCGGGACTCTCAGCGCGCGGTGGCTGAGCGGCACGGCCACCGTCTCGCGTTCGTCTATGGCTCGGTAGGCCTGCTGCAGGCCGTCCTCGGTCGACACGTCGAAGTAGTCGCCTCCGTAGTCGCGAATGGTCTCGATGAGCGACGGCGTCTCCATGCCCTCGATCGGCGCGCGGCCGCGGTCCGTGTTGATGTAGATGATGTACGGGACGACGTTGCGCGCGGCCAGCGCCGCGAGCTCCGCCTCCGGGATCTCGTCGACGTCGGCGTCCGTGATGATGAGCAGCGCGCGGTTGCGGTTCGCGCCGCGGTTGACGACCGCGGCGTCGATGTCGAAGTGCCGCACGATGGACCGGAGCGCCCCCGTGATGTTGGTCGTGCCCTCCGAATCGATGATGCTGACCCTATCCTCGGGCACGAAGAACCGGTCGCGCCGCGTGCCCGGTTCGGGGGCGAGGATCTTGACGGTGACGTACGGCGCGCCCAGCACCTGGAAGTAGTACAGCTCGTCGTCGAGGACGAAGTCGTCGACCATGTAGGGATACGACGAGAAGAGCCAGAGCGAGACCCGGTCGTTCTTCTCGCGCCGCATCCGCAGGAACTCGAGGTGCGCTTCGCGGGCCACCTCGGCGCGCGACCGTTCGGTGTTGTTGAACTCCCAGGCCATCGACAGCGACGTGTCGACCAGATCGATCCGCACCCGCGACTCGACGTTCCCGGTGATCTGCTCGGTGGACGTGAGGAACGGGTCGGAGAGCGCGACGACGCCCATCGCGACGGCCAGTCCCAGGATGATCTTGGGGAGGGCGTAGCAGGCGCGCCCGAAGATGCCGCGCTGGTAGCGGAGCGGCACGTCGTGGCCGGAGTGCTGCCGCGCGTGCCGCCGCCGCAGCAGAATCAGGCGAACGGCGGTGAGCAGGGCGGCGGCGCCGAGGACGAGGGCGGCCAGGGTCGCGGTGCCCGCGTCGCCGTAGCGCACCTGCGCGAAGTCCGTCTCGATCAGCGCCAGGAGCTGCGCATCCAGAAACTCCGTGAACGCCGTCCAGTCCGGGAGCACCGCTGTATCATACAGAGCGATGGCGACGAACTGGTTCGCGGCGGCGGCAATTCTCTGCGGATTGGGCGTGGTGCTCGGCGCGTTCGGGGCGCACGGGCTCCGCGAGCGCCTGACGGCCGACATGCTGGTCGTGTTCGAGACCGGCGTGCGCTATCACTTCATCCATGCCCTCGGCCTCTTCGCGGTCGCCTGGGCTGCCTCGCGCTGGCCGGGCCCGCTGGTCGGCGCCGCCGGCTGGCTCTTCGTGGCCGGCATCGTGATCTTCTCCGGCAGTCTCTACGTGCTGTCGATCAGCGGCATCCGCTGGCTGGGCGCGATCACCCCCATCGGCGGCCTGTGCATGATCGCCGGCTGGGCGCTGCTGGCCGTTGCGGCGCTGCGCGCGTCCTGAACCCTTCAGACGGAAGCGACGAACAGCTCCGCCAGCTCATCGGCCGACCGTCGGTTCCAGGTCTCGTTCACGCCGACGAGGACGCGTCCGTTCCGGGGTGCGCCCACGGCGACGCCCTGGTCGCCCAGCCGGCGCCGGAACGCGGAGAAGTCGCCGGTGTTCACTCGCAGCCACGACAGGTTGGTGCCGTGCGGGACCCGGTCGACCGAGAACGCGTCGTGACGGGTGAGTTGGGCGAGCCAGGACTCCGAGACGTCGGCGGCCTGCCGGTAGCGGTCGACGAAGCCCGGCAGGTAGTGATGGGCGATGGAGGCGAAGGGCCACGCCGCCGGCAGGCCCGCGCCGAACATGCGGCGCGTGTGATACATGCCGTCGAGCAAGTCGCGGGGACCGGCCAGGATCGCCCCCGAGGGCGCGTTGAAGTACTTGTAGAGCGACACGTAGACGGTGTCGAACGGCGCCGCGTAATGGGCCACGTCGCGGCCTTCGTAGGCGGCCTGCAGGAAAATCCGCGCTCCGTCGAGATGCAGGTGGATTCCCTCACGCCGCGCCAGCGCGGCGATGCGGTCCAGCTCGCGACGGTCGAAGGTGGCCCCGAAATGCCGTCGCACCGGCGTCTCGATCGAGATGACCCGCACGGGCCGGCTGACGCGGCCGCCCGCGGTGCGGTCGAGGGTTGCCTCCACCTCTTCGAGCGTGAAGTCGGGACGGCCGGCGCCGAGCGGGATGAGCGTGATGTTGCTGAGCGTCTGCAGGCAATCGCCCGAGTCGTTGTACAGGTGGCTGTCGGCCTGCACGATGGCGCGGCCGTCGCCACCGGCCAGGGCACGCACCGCCAGGTGGTTGGCGAGCGTGCCGGTCGGCATGAAGACCGCCCGCTCCTTGCCGAGCAGCTCGGCGAACGCGTTCTCCAGGCGCTCCACCGCGCCGCCGTTCGAGTAGGAGTCCCGCACGATGCCGCCGTCGGCCGCCAGCGCGCTCCAGAGTTGCGCCTGTTCTTCCGGGGTCAGTCCCAGGCCGTCGCCGCTCATGCGGACGTTTCCGCCCGTCCCACCTGCAGTGCCCGAACCCGACTGCGCGTACGCCGCGCGCGGCGCCGTCGCAAGCCCGTAACCGACGCCGAGCGTGCCGATCTCCAGAAACTGCCGCCGGTCAATGCTGGACATGGTGCGTCCTCTCTCGTTGCCGCTGATGGGTCAACCTTACGCCGCGCCGCGGTCCCGGCACAACGGGATCGATTCGTCTATGCTTCCCGATTGGAGGTCCACGAGATGACGCCTATCCGTCCCTGCCGTGTGCTGCTCGCAGCCGTGCTGGCCGTGTCGATCGCGTTCCCGGCTGCGGCCCAGAACGTCGACTGGCGCCTGCACAACCTCGATCTGCACGGCAGCCGCTACGCCGAGACCGACCAGATCACGCCGGAGAACGCGCATCTGCTGACCCCGCGCTGGCTCTTCCAGCACGGCGTCATCGACGGCGTCAGCAACCAGACCACGCCGGTGATCGTCGACGGCGTGATGTACCTCACCGACTCGCGGGGGAGCGTCTACGCGGTCGACGCCTACGACGGGCATCATCTGTGGACCTACGACGTCACGGACCTGCTCGGCGGCGGCCGGCGCGAGGGCTACATCTTTCGTCACCGCGGCGTCACCTACGAGGACGGCGTGGTGTACAGCGCGGCCGGCTCGTTCATCTTCGCCCTCGACGCCGAGACCGGCGAGCCGATCGAGTCCTTCGGCGACAACGGCCAGGCCAGCGTCATCCTCGACGTGCTGCGTCTCCGCTACCCGGACGTGGAGACCGCCATCTCGATGGGCTACTGGTTCACCACCGCGCCGCAGATCCACGACGGGGTCATCTACATAGGATCGACGCGCAGCGAGAGCCTCATTCCCGGCGGGCACGTGCTCGCGGTGGACGCGGCGACGGGCGAGGTGATCTGGCACTTCAACACGATCCCGCAGGACGAGAACGACCAGGGCTGGGACATCGCGGGGCCGACGTGGGTGGGCAGCGTCCGCAACGGCGGCGGCATCTGGGAGACGCCGTCGCTCGATCCCGAGCTCGGCCTGGTCTACGTCGCCGTCGGCAACCCCTTCGGCGACAGCACCGAGCGGGACGGCATGAACCTGTTCACCGACTCGGTCCTCGCCCTCGACATCGAGGACGGCCAGTTGCGCTGGTACTACCAGCTCGTCCACCACGACGTCTGGGACTACGACAACGGCAGCCAGCCGATCCTCTTCGACATGGAGGTGGACGGCGAGCCGGTGCGCGCCCTCGGGCAGGCCAACAAGAACGCCTTCCTCTATCTGCTGAACCGGGAGACGGGCGCGCCCATCCACTCGATCATCGAGACGCCGGTGCCGACCGAGACCGACCGCGAGGGCGAGGAGCCGTGGCCCACGCAGCCCATCCCGCACAAGGCGGACGGCGAGCGGATGGAGCCGGTCGCGCCGATCTTCCCCGAGGAGATCCCGCCGGAGCACGCGGAAGGGAAGACCCTGGTGCCGATCTTCACGCCGATCGCCCCCAACCAGATCTTCGCGCCCGGCTTCGGCGGCGGGGCCAGCTACGGGCCGATGGCGTACAGCACGGATACCGGCCTGCTCTACGTGAACGCCATCGACCGGCCTTTCGACGCCGGCCGCGGGCCGCGCATGTTCTTCTCGGCCTACGACCCGACCACCGGGGAGCTGATCTGGCGCCAGATCCGCGAGGGGTACGGCCAGGCGGGACCGGTGGTGACCTCCGGCGGGGTGGTCTTCGTGGGCACCGGCAGCAACATCGCCGGTTATTTCTTCGCCTTCGACGCGCGCACCGGCGAGGAGCTCTGGCGGTTCAACACAGGGGCCGGCGTCTTCTCGTCGCCCGCGGTCTACATGGTCGACGGCGAGCAGTTCGTGACCGTCGCGTCGGGCGGCGGGGACCGCGGCCGGCGCGGCGGAGCTCTCATCCTGAGCTTCGCGCTGCCGAAGCGCGTGATCGAGGCGGAACGCGCATCGCAGTGATCGGGGCCCGATGGGCATGCCCGCGGTTGGCGGTTCACGGCGATCGGTAACGGGCACATGAGCCGGATCTACGTCCTTCACGAGAACGACGCGTGGGTCGAGCCGTTGCGCGCGGCGTTCGACGAGCGCCGCCTGCCCTACTCGGAGTGGTTTCTCGACACCGGCACTCTCGACCTGCGCGAGCCGCCGCCGGAGGGCGTCTTCTACAACCGGATGAGCGCGTCGTCGCATACCCGCGACCACCGCTACGGGCCGGAGTACGCGGCGGCGGTGCTGGCCTGGCTGGAGCGGCACGGCCGGCGCGTGCTGAACTCGGGCCGGGCGCTGCAGCTCGAGGTGAGCAAGGTGGCGCAGTACGCGGCGCTGGAAGCGTGCGGCATCCGCACGCCGGAGACCGTCGCGGCGATCGGGCGGGACCGGATCGTGGACGCCGCGCGCGAGCTCGAGCCGCCGTTCATCACCAAGCACAACCGGGCCGGCAAGGGGCTCGGTGTCCGGCTGTTCCATGACCGGGAGGCGCTCGCGCGCTACGTCGACAGCGACGCGTTCGAGCCGGCCGTCGACGGCATCACGCTCATCCAGCGGTACATCCAGGCGCCCGAACCGTACATCACGAGGGTCGAGTTCATCGGGGGGCGCTACTTCTACGCCGTGCGAGTCGATACCAGCCAGGGATTCGAGCTCTGCCCGGCCGATGCCTGCCGGGTGGACGATGCCTTCTGCCCGGCTGACGCCGAGCCGGCCTCGCCGGTGTCGCTGTTCCGCATCGTCGACGGCGTGCCCGGCGATCTGGTTTCCCGCTACCAGCGGTTCCTGGCCGACAACGGCATCCACATCGCGGGTATCGAGTTCATCCTCGACCGGGACGGCGTGGCGTATACGTACGACGTCAACACCAACACCAACTACAACAGCCAGGCGGAGGCGGAGGCGGGACGGTTCGGGATGCGGGGGATCGCGGAGTACCTCGGGCGCGAGCTGCAGGCATACGAAGCCTCGGCGCTCACCGCGCAGACCGCGTCGCAGCCCTGACGGGTGTAAAATCCGAAGCAGTCTGCGCGCGGACGCGCGCGGCGATGGTGACCGGGGACGATGAGGTCGAGAACCATGACGCAGACGATCAACCGGAAGTCGATGGGGCGCCTGGCCGGGCTGGCCGCTTGCCTGGCGCTGGCGGCGGGTACGGTCGGCGCGCCGCTGCAGGCGCAGGACGAGGCCGGAGAGATCCCGCAGCTCGCGGGAATCTGGGACGGCGGCGGGCGCGTGCGCCCGGTGAACGGGCCGAACATGCCCTGGGTGCCGGGCGAGAACTTCCCGGTGCTCAACGAGCGTGGCCTGGCCTATCAGGAGGTGTTCGACGAGGCGATCGCGGCGAAGTACGACTGCGTGCCGTCGACGCCGCCGGCGCTGAACTACGACCCCTACATGATGGAGATCGTGCAGTGGCCGGATCGCGTTCTGCTCCGCTACGAGAAGGACGATCAGCTCCGGACTGTCTGGCTGGACGGACGCGTGCCGACGCCGATGGACTACAGCCTGCAGGGCGTCTCGGTCGGCTACTACGAGGGCGGATCGCTGCACGTGACCACGACCCACTACACCTTCGACATCAGCGGCTTCGACGACTACAACGGCATCCCGTCGTCGCAGCTCAAGAAGGTGACCGAGCGCTACTGGCGCGAGGGCGAGGAGCTGCGGGGGACGGTGACGGTCGAGGACGAGCTGTTCCTGCGCGAGCCGGCGTCGTACACGACCCGTTGGCTGCCGGCGCCGGAGGGCTACAAGCTGGCGCCGTACGGCTGCGACGCGGAGATCGCGCGGATGCCGGTGAAGTTCATGGTGCCGAAGTACCGGTAGGGACAAGACAAGGTGCGGTGTCGCCCCGCGGTGCACCGCGTGCTGGCATTCGGCAAGATTGCCGAGGGAATTCGGAAGGAGGGTAGGTCGGTGAGAATCCTGCTTTGGACGGCGGCGGTGGCGGCGGTCGCGGCCGTGGTCGCTCTGACCGGTGCGCCGACGGACGCGCACCACGCGAGCGCCCCGTTCTACGACAACACGAAGAGCGTGACGGCCGAGGGTGTCGTGACGCGCTTCCTCTTCCGTAACCCGCATTCGTTCCTCTTCCTCGACGGCGAGGACGAGAACGGGGAGACGATTGCGTGGGAGGTCGAGATGGGCACCGCCGTCTCGATGAGCCGCCGCGGCTGGACGCCCCAGACGATCAGGGTGGGCGACCGGATTCGCGTCGTGGGCCAGCCGTCCCGCGCTCCCGGCACGCACGGCATCTGCTGCGCCGAGATCCTGCGTCCGGACGGCGGGCCGATCAGCCCCGCCAACTAGCGCCCCGAAACGCGGGGGCGGGGTCCGCATCCAGCGGCGGCCGGGCCCTCTGCTGCGAAAGTCATTGGTTCTCCGGCGCCGCCGGCCGCGGGTCGGCGTAGCCGGGGTACCAGAACACCGCGTGGCAGTTCTCGCACGCGAGGTCGAGCTCGGTTCCCGCTTCGAGCAGCGCGTCGACGTTGCGCGCCTCTACCGCATCGAGCACCACCCCGCTCGTCGCGCGGAGCCCCCGCGACACCTCCACCCAGCCTTCCCAGTCTTCTTCGACCAGCTCCTGGATGGCGTCCGGATGGAGGTCGATCCCCGGCAACTCGGAGCGCGACTCGGGGGCCGCGATACGGCGTCCCTCAATCAGCAGCAGGTTCGACGCCTCGGCGAGGGTCACGGCGTGGCGGCGGAGGCGCAGCCAGTCCCCCTCGGTTTCGGGCCGGGTCTCCACGATGCCGTCCGCGGTTGCCTCGATCACCACCGCATCCCAGACGGCGTCGGCGGCCGGATCGATCATCGACCGCATCAGCTCTTCGACCGTCGCGGTCGGTTCCATGTCGGACGCCGGCTCGCTCGCGCAGGCTGTGAAGCCCGCGGCCAGCAGCACCAGAGCGGGCGTCAGCCTGTTGCGCCGTTCGCTACCGTGCTTCATTCCCGATCGCAAATGTCTGCAACGGGCCGCTCCGGCGTCAGGCCCGGGCGAGAGGCACCCCCCCGTGGGCACCCCTCGGCAAGCGGAAGCGGGCCCTGCTACAGGACCCCCGCCTCCTGCATGACGGCCTCGCACTTTCCGCGGATCTCGGTCGCGACCTCGAACGGGTCTCCCTGCTGGTACTCCGCGCGGAACAGCTCCACCGACAGGGCCCCGGTGAACTCCTTCTCGGCCAGCTTCTGCAGGATGCGCACCACCGGCGCGATGCCGTCGCCCGGGATGATCCGCGAGTCGTTGTCGATCAGCTCGCGCGGGCCGTCCAGCAGGTCCTGGAAGTGGGCGTGGGCCAGCTCACCCGGCTCGAGCAGGTCGAGGTCCTCGAACTTGCTCAGGCCCGACCAGAAGTGGAAGAAGTCGATCATCGGCCGCACGTTGGGACGCGCCGCCGCGCGGATGACCTGCAGCGACGAGGTCAGCGTGGACAGGTGCGTCGACGTGCGGGTGAACTCGATCATCGCGGTCAGGCCGTACTCGGCCGCAATGTCGCCCGCCTCGCCGACGCAGTCCGGCGTCGCCGCGAAGTCGTCGGCGGTGACCGGCCGGTTGGTGACCGACGGCGAGTAGATCCGCGTCAGGCCCAGGTTGGCGAACTGATCGCAGCCGCGCCGCCATGCTTCCAGCGACTCGGCCCGCGCAGGACCCGGCAGCCAGATGTCCTGCAGCACCACCGCGGCGGACACCGGCGTCAGATCGAGGTCTTCGAGCAGCCGCCGGGCGGCCGGCAGGGTGTCGTTCTCGAGAAATGCCTGCAACTGCGGTGAGCCGAGCTCGACGTACCGGATGCCGGCCCGCGCCCAGCCTTCGACCGCGCCGCGGAGGCCGGCGCCGCTCGACGTGTTCTGGTGCATGGCGAGCAGCATCTTTCCGGGATCGGCGGATTGCGCGGTTGCCACGCGCGCCAGGGAAGCGGCCAGAGGAGTCAGCAGCATCGATCTTCTCGTCAGCATGGTCGTGTCCTTACCTTCGGTCTCCCTCCAGGTGCTCGATGAGGTCGTCCGGCCACGATGAACGCGGCCGTCCGGTCCCGCAGAGGCTATCACGGGTCGCTCATTCAGGGGCGAAGCGGACCACGGTGTTGCCCCGGCCCTGGTTGCGCTCGAACAGCTCGAAGGCCGCGACGAAGTCGTCGAGCGCGTAGACCCGATCGGCGCGCGGCCGGACCACGCCGGTCGCCAGATAGTCGAGGATCTGCCCGACCTGCCGCTGGTGCGCCTCCGGATTCCGCGCGGCCCAGCCGGCCCACATGCTGCCCATCACGACGGCCGACTTGATGAGCAGCAGGCCGGGGCGAATCGGTCGCTGCCCCGCCGTGAACCCGACCAGGCAGATCCTTCCCAGCGGCCGGATGGCCGAGACCAGCGCCGCCTCGAACAACTCCCCCTGGACCATGTCGACGACCACGTCGACGCCGTCCGGATGACCGAGCTCGGTCGCCGCTTGTCGAACGTCGTTCTTGAACCGCCGGAAGCTCTGCCGGTCGCGGCCGTAGCACAGCACGCGGTCGGCTCCGGCGGTGGCCGGCAGATCCTGCTTCTGGGGGACGCTGACGCCGGCGATGACCTGCGCCCCCATCGCCTTGGCCAACTCCACTGCGGCCATGCCGACGCCGCCCGACGCCCCGTCGACCAGCACGAGGCTGCCGGGGCCGGCCTCGCCGAGGACCTTCAGCGAGTGGTAGGCGGGGAAGAAATTGCGTCCCAGGTTGGCGCAGTGCTCCAGCGGGACGTTGTCGGGGGCTCTCCAGACGGACGCCGCCGGTATCCTGACCGCCTCGGAGAGACCCCCGAGGTTCATCTGGGCTACCGCCCGGTCGCCGGGTCGCACGTGCTCGACGCCGTCTCCGACCTCCAGCACCGTCCCCGCCACGTCCATGCCGGGCACGTAGGGCAGGTCCGGCTTGTGCTGGTAGAGCCCCTGCGCCTGCAGCGCGTCGGGATACTGCACGCCGGCAAAATGCGTCCGGACCACGACGTGGCCGGGCTCGCAGACCGGCGCGGGTATCTCGTCCAGCGACAGAACGTCCCGCAGGGGGATGGGCTTCGGAACGGGTTTGCCGGTCTCGTCGAGGCCGGCGTAGCGGTGGCAGCGGACAGCCTTCATCGTGTGCATGGTGATTCCGGCAATAGCTTACGGCATCTATAATGTGGCCATGAAGGTGGCCAACATCGCGGAGTTCAAGAACCACCTGAGCGAGTACCTCGCCGCCGTGGCGGACGGCGAGGAGGTGGAAATCCGCAAACGCAACGCTCCGCTGGCGCGCGTCGTGCCGATTCGGAGCCCCGGTCGCAACCGCACTGTCCTCGGCCGCGGCGCGGGCACGGTCGTGGTCCACGGGGATCTGACCGAGCCGATGATCCCGCCGGAGGACTGGGAGATGCTGCGGGAAGAACCGTCGTGACGGTGGTGCTCGATACCTGCGCCATCGTATGGGCGATCGGCGACCCCGGGCGACTGCCCGACACGGTGGCCGGGATTCTCACGGCAGACGACACCCGCGTCTGCGTCTCGGCGGTCAGTTGCGCGGAGATCGCCTGCGCGTCGCAACGCGGCCGCATCGACATCGATCGGCATTGGCGGCGGTGGTTCCGTCACTACGTCGAGTTGAACGGTTGGACCGTGCTTCCGATCGATCTCGACACCGTCGAAGAAGCCTACGCGTTGCCGGACCCGTTTCACCGGGATCCGGCGGACCGGCTCATCGTCGCGGCGGCGCGCGGGTTGTCCGCGCCCGTTGTTACCGCGGATGCGCGGATACTCGATTACCCCCATGTCAAGACTCTGTGGAAAGGATGACGGCTAGGATGGACAAGCAACGATTCCTGATTACCGGCGCCAGCCAGGGCATCGGCGCCGCGCTCGTCTCGCTCGCCCGCAAGCAGGGGCACGAGGTGGTATTCACCGGCCGCGACCAGGGGCGTATCGACAGCGTGGCGGCCGAGAGCGGCGCGCACGGCATCCGTGCGGACGTGGTACGCGCCGAGGACAACCAGCGCACCGTCGATGCGTGCGTCGACCGTATGGGCGGCATCGACGTGCTGGTCAACAACGCCGGGGTCGGCTATCTCGCCGAGGTGGGCGAGATCGACATGGACGCCATGCGGTCGCTCTTCGACATCAACGTCTTCGGCCTCGTCGACCTGACGAACCGCGTCGCGCCGCTGCTCAAAGCGCAGGAGCGGGGCTACATCTTCAACATCGCCTCGACCTCCGGCATGAAGGGCGCCAAGACGGGCACCGTGTACGCGGCGAGCAAGTGGGCGGTGCGCGGGATCACCCAGTGCTGGCAGGCCGAGCTGCGGCCGCACGGCGTCCACGTCACCTGCGTCTGCCCGTCCGAGGTGCAGACCGACTGGATGGGCCGCACGGGGCGCAACAACCCGAACAAGCTCTACGCCGTCGACATCGCCGAGGCCATCATGGCGGTGCTCGACATGAACCCGCGCGCGCTCTGGCCGGAGTTCGCGATCTTCGCCAACAACCCCTGGAAGGAAGACTGAGGCCGTCGCGTGCTGCTGCGGATGGCGGTGCTCGAGCGCATCGTCCGTGGCGAGGTCTCGCTGGTGTTCCGCCGCTGGCGCAGGCCGACCGTTCGCAGCGGCGGCTGCCTGCGGACCGCGCTGGGCGTGCTCCGGATTCTCGACGTCGCTGCGGTGGCGGAGGCGGACATTTCCGAAGCGGACGCTTCCCGGGCGGGGTTCTCCTCGCGGACGGCGTTGCTGGCGGGACTCGGCGCGCGAGAGGGGCAGGTCTATCGCATCGCCGTGGAGTATGCGGGCGCGGACCCGCGCGTCGCCCTGCGGCAACAGGAAGACCTGTCGGACGCGGAGATCGAACTGGTCATCGAGAAGCTGCGGCGGCTTGATGCCCGATCGACGGCCGGTTCGTGGACGGCGCGCGTGCTGGCGGCGATTGAGGCGCAGCCCGGTGTCGTCAGCCAGACGCTGGCCGCACGCTTGGGATGCCAGAAAGACTGGCTGAAGCTACAGGTGAGGAAGCTGAAGAACCTCGGGCTTACGGTCAGCCTCACGACCGGCTATGAGCTCTCGCCGCGCGGACGGGTCGTGCTGAATCGCCTGCGTGGTGGAGGCCGGTCGTAGGGAGGTCCCGTCTCAGGGTGTCGGACACCCGGACGAAAGTTGGTCGGCTGAAGGGCGATTTGGCCCGACGTCGTGCGATTTACACCATTGAGTAATTTTACGCAGTAACGTAAAGTCGACGTGATGGCTGCGTTCCAGCGAGATCACGTCGATACGCTCGTCAGCAGGCTTGCCGAACCGCCTCACTTCATCATTGCTCTGTTCGGGCCGCGCCAGACGGGGAAGACCACCATCGTCCGTCAGGCGCTACGACGGCTCGATCGGCCGAGTCACTATCTCGCGGTCGACGAACCCGACCCGCCGGTCCCGGGCATCCGGGGGATTGCGCCGGAGGTCACTTTCCGGCGGCCGCAAGTGCGCGACACGGAATGGCTCGTGGTCAACTGGGAGCACGCACGCCGGGAAGCCGACCGGTCACCCAACGGCCTGGTGCTGGTCCTGGACGAAATCCAGAAGATTCCCCAGTGGTCGGAGACCGTCAAGGGGCTCTGGGATGCGGACCGGGCCGCGGATCGCCCGCTGCACGCCGTCATCCTGGGATCGGCACCGTTGCTCATGCAGTCCGGGTTGACCGAAAGCCTCGCCGGACGCTTCGAGCCGATCCAGGTGACCCACTGGTCGTTCCTGGAAGTGGCGGATGCGTTCGGTCTGGACCTGCCGGGCTTTCTCTACTTCGGCGGCTATCCGGGTTCCGCTTCGATGGTTCGGGATCCGGCCCAGTGGCGCGACTACATTTTGCACGCGCTCGTCGCGCCGAACATCGAGCGTGACCTGCTCGCGATGACCCGCGTGGACAAGCCAGCGCTGCTGAAGCGGCTTTTCGCCATGGGTGCGAGTTGCTCCGGCCAGATCCTCTCGTACACGAAGATGCTGGGGCAGCTTCAGGATGCCGGCAACACCACGACGCTGGCGCGCTACATCGACCTGTTGGAGAAAGCGGGGTTGCTCGCCGGGCTGCCGAAGTACACCAGCCGCCCGCATAGACGGGGATCGAGCCCGAAGCTCACCGTGCTCAATACGGCGCTGATGACGGCCGGCTCCGGATACGCGTTCGAGGAGGCGCGGGCCGACCGCACTTTCTGGGGGCGCATCGTCGAGAGCGCGGTCGGGGCGCACTTGCTCAACACGGCGACCTCCGACATCCGCGTGTACTACTGGCGTGACGGTCAGCACGAGGTCGACTTCGTCCTGCGCCGCGGCCCACGGTTGGTTGGCATCGAGGTGAAGAGCGGGCCGAGACGCGGGTCGCTGAGCGGCCTGCAAGGATTCGCCGAGCGTTTCGGGCCTCAGCGCACCCTGGTCGTCGGCGAAGGCGGTGTTCCCCTCAACGAGTTCCTGGCGGCGTCTGCCGGCGATTGGTGCGAAGAAGCATGAGCCGTATCGTTCTGCGCACCTGCACGAAGGTGCTACCAGACGACGCCCAACAGAAGACGGAAGCCGGTTCCCAACCGCTCGCGGACTTCCGGACGGTGCCGGCCTACGTGTTGCTGGGAGATCCGGGCTCCGGCAAGAGCACGTCGTTCCAAGTGGAACGTGATGCGCTCGGCGACGAGGCGTGTCTTGTAACGGCGCGTGACTTCCTCGTTCTCAATCCGCATGCGCGTCCGGAGTGGCATGGAAGGACACTCTTCATCGACGGACTCGACGAGGTGAGAGCCGGAGGCGGTGATGCGCGGTCGCCTCTGGACGCTCTGCGCGGCCGCCTCGATGCCCTCGGGAAGCCGCGGTTCCGCTTGTCGTGCCGCGAGGCGGACTGGCTGGGGACGAACGATCGGGTCAACCTGGCCAAGGTGTCTCCGGACGCCGACCTGACAGTCCTGCGTCTGGAACCGCTGACGGACGAGAACGTCGAGGACATTCTGGACGCGCATTCCGGCATCGAGGATGCCCGCTCGTTCATCGTAACGGCCAGGGAGAAGGGCGTAGCCGGGTTTCTCGACAACCCTCAGTGCCTGACCATGCTGGCTGACGTCGTGACGAGCGGCGGGGGTTGGCCGGAGAGCCGTCTGCAGCTCTTCGAGCAGGCCTGCCGGCTTGCGCTGCGCGAGCAGAATGAGGAGCACAGGGCCGAAGAAAGGGCATCCGGAGCGGTGGCGACACCGCAAGATGATCTCTTGGATGGTGCCGGACGGCTGTGTGCAGTGCTCCTCGTCGCGGGCGCAGCCGGCTGCGCTCTCCCGTATTGCCAGGACGCCGACTACCCGGATCTGAACCGGTGTGCGGGTGAACACGCGGAACCGGCTCAACAGACGATCTCGACGAACTTGTTCGAGGCGGTTGGGTTTATCGGAGGAAGTTGAACGCCGATTTCGGGGGAAGTTGAACGCCGGTTT
>VXME01000002.1 GCA_009861545.1 Acidobacteriota bacterium
GGCCCGCCCCGTTCGACCGCCAGGGCGTGTCGAACGACGACCTTCTCGACTTCACGCCGGAGCTGGCCGCCGAGGCGCGGCGCATCGCGTCCGAGTATCAGCTCGGCCCGATCTACACGCCCCCGATTCTGGCGGGCCAGGACGGTCTGCGCGCACTGTTGATGGTGCCGCAGATGACGGGCGGCGCGAACTGGCAGGGCGGTGCGGTGGACGCCGAGACAGGCATCCTCTACGTGGCCTCGGCCACCGCGCCGACCGTCGCGGGACTCATCAACGATCCGAACCGCTCGACCATGGACTACGTGGGCGGCGGCGGCAGGAGGAGCGCACGCGACGCGCGGCAGGGGTGCGGCGAGATCGGACCGCTGGGCCTCCCGCTCATCAAGCCGCCGTGGGGACGCATCACCGCCATCGATCTGAACACCGGCGACCATCTCTGGATGATTCCGAACGGCGACACCCCGGACTGCGTCCGCAACCACCCGGCCCTGAGCGGCGTCGACATCCCGCGCACCGGCAAGCCGGAGCGCAGCGGGATCCTCGTCACCAAGACGCTGGTCTTCGCCGGCGAGGGCGGCGGGCTCTTCGCCACTCCCACCTGGGCGGGCGGCGAGATGTTCTACGCCTACGACAAGCAGACCGGCGAGACGATCTGGGAGATGGAGCTGCCCAAGCGGCAGAGCGGCGTGCCGATGACGTACATGATCGACGGCAAGCAGTACATCGTGATGGCGATGAGCGCCCGCGGCGAGCCGGCGGAGCTGGTGGCCTTGACGCTGCCATAGGCGGTCTGCGCCGCGGACGAGGCAGATTCCCGCACGGCCCGGTTGCGGAGCGGAACCGGATCCGCAGCGCCGGGCCGAACGGACGATGTCTGCCGCTCCGGGGGCCATCCGATGGGTTCCGCATTTCGGGAGGTCGGCATGAGTGGATTGACTTCGACCGGGAAGCGACGGCGCCACGTGTCGGCAGCCGGGTTCGATGCGGCCGGGTGCATCGCCGAGCGAACGCCGCGACAGCTCCGCCGCGGGCTCGCGGCGGCCGGGGCGTTGCTCCTGCTGCTGCCGCCAATCGCCGCCGCGCAGACGGAGGCGAGCCGGTCCGACTCGTTCCGCCTCGAGGAAGCGACCATCGAGGGGATTCACCGGGCCATCCACGACGGCGACGTCAGTTGTGAAGGGCTGGTGCGGGCCTACGTCGAGCGCGCGAGGGCCTACAACGGCGCCTGCACGCAACTGGTCACCCTCGACGGCGCGCCCGTAGCGCCGGCGAGGGGCCCGGTTCGCGCCGGCTCGCCCGTCCGCTTTCCCACCGCCACCGTCCCGGTGTCGAGCATCCTTCCAGAGCTGGACCGGTACACCGGCATCCCGCTGGACCTCGGGAGAATGGAGCCCACTGTCTCCGATCCGGCCGTGCAGGCGCAGTACGGCATGGTGGCCGGCGTGCCGAACGCGGGCCAGATCAACGCGCTGAGCACGCTCAACCTGCGCGGCGAGCGCTCGGTGACCTGCGGGGGCGGTTGCGACGCGCATCCGTCGACGGGGGAGCTGCCGGCGAATTGCCCCGCGGTCTGCGAGGCGTTCCGCCGGCAGCCCGACGCGGTCGAGCGGGCGGTGGAGCTGGACACGCAGTACGGCATCGATCCCGATTTGGCCGAGCTGCCGATGTACTGCATCCCCCTGGCCTTCAAGGACGTCTACGACACACGGGACATGCGCACCACGACGGCGGCCGACATCGATTTCGCCATGGACGCGCCCCCTGCCGATGCGACCATCGTCGAGCGGCTGCGGGCGAAGGGCGCCATCATCTACGCCAAGGCCAACGCGACCGAGTTCAACGGCGGCATCGGAAACCCCGGCGGGCCGTCCGCCGCGACCGCCCGGTACCTGGGCTACTCGGAGCGGAGCACGTGGGGCGGCCAGGCCTGCAATCCCTACGACACCGAGCGCTCGCCGCGCGGCTCGAGCTCCGGGTCCGGCGTCGCGGTGGCGGCGAACCTCGTTACCTGCGCCTTCTGCGAGCAGACCGGGGGTTCCTGCAAGGGGCCGGCGTCGCGCAACGCCGTGGTCAGCCTGCTCACGACGAAAGGACTGATTCCCTACGGGGGAGCCGTCGGATCGAACCCGCTGGTGGATCGGGCGGGCCTCAACTGCCGCACGGTCGAGGATGCCGCCCTGGTGCTGGACGCGCTCCGCGATTCGGAGCTCGGCTACTTCGGTCCCCGCGACATCTACGCGGCCGTGCCGGAGGGGCTGGTCTCCACCGAGCCGTACGCCGACGCCGTCATCGAGGCCGTGCCGGAGGAAGGGGATGACGCTCCGGGCGAGAAGCCGCTGGCCGGCATGCGCATCGGGATCGTCCGCGAGTACATGGTCAAGCACACGCTGAACGACGCGGCGATCAGCGACCGGATCGACGACGAGATCAAGACCGTCCTCCGGGACCGGCTCGGGGCGACCGTGGTCGAGTCGGTCGACCCGCTCTATCCGAACGATCCGACCGTGCCGGACATGGAGTACACGTTCGAGGATGCGCTGGCCGAGGTCCTGCCCATCCACATGCCGGAGTACTTCCACAAGACGACCCCCGACGGCGGCCTGGAGTTCGCCGTGCCGGGTCACGACGTGACGTCGACCCGGTATCTGGTCCAGTTGGCGGAGGGCGACGCGCCGCTTTCGCCCCAGGTGAACCTGCGCCGCGTCGTTCTCTCACCTGCGTCGCGGAGCTTCGCCTTCCACATCGACCAGTACCTGGCCCGGCGGGGCGACGAGCGGGTCGCCGACATGGCTGGCCTGGACGCCAACACGAAGTACTTCTCGGCGGCGGCCGAGGCGGGCTCGGCGAACTGGGCCGTGCTCGACGACATCCGTGCGGAGGGCAACACCGAGCGGATGCAGATGCGCGCGGTGCTGCAGCTCGTGCTGGCCAGGGTGATGCGCGAGAACCGGCTCGACGTGCTGGTGAACCCCGAGAACACGCTGCCCCACCAGAAGGTCGGCGGCCCCAGCGAGCCCAGCGTCAACGGCCGCGGCGCGTCCGGGTCGACCCAGACCATCACCGCGCTCATCGGGGTGCCGGAGATCGTCGTGCCCGCCGGGTTCAACGACGTCGTCTACGAGCCCCGCTTCGTCCTGAACGCGGCCGGCGACCGGTACGACGCCGTTCCCGGCTCCGAGCGGTCGGTGCTGGATACGCCGTTGCCGATCAGCATGATGTTCTGGGCCGGACCCGGCGACGAGGCCGCGGTGCTGAGGGCGGCGTCCGCCTACGAGGCGGCCACCCGGCACCGGGCGCCGCCGCCCGACTTCGGCCCGCTCCCCGACGAGCCGTAGGGGGGCCGTTCCAGGAGCCCCGCGGGACTCGAAAGCGATGTGCCCGGCCTGGACTGCGCTGCTGTTACGTCTTCGCCCTGCCGGCGTGGCGCGCCCGACCGCCGTTCGGTTCCGTCCGAGTTCCGTCATCGCCGGGCGAACCGGTTGCGTCGCCCGGGTACGTGACGGTATCGAATGACACGACGTCGCGGGGCTCCGCGCTGATCTCAACCCCGATCAGATGAACCGAGAGGCCCGGTGCGCGGTACTTGTCGGCGTACCGGCGCGCCTGCAACTGGGCCAGGGCCGCGCCCTGCTCCGCGCGCTCCGCCACCTTGAACTCGAACAGGTAGACGTTCGCCCCCAGCCGCACCGCCATGTCGAGCCGGCCGTGGCTGGTAGCCTCCTCCACGGCCACGCCGTCCAGGGCGGCCTGGAACCAGGCGTAGAACACGCTCGACCAGTAGCCCTCGTAGCGGGCGACGTCGTTCCGTCGGTGCCAGTCGTGCGGAATACCCGCCAGCACCCGACGGAACAGCGCCTCAACGCCTGCCCAGTCGAGCGCCGCCAGCCGCCGCCGCAGCGCGCCGCCGTTGTCCGTCGACCGCCAGTTCGGCGCCAGCGCGTCCAGCAGGCTCTCGTTCAGGCCCCGCCGTACCTCCCGGTTCGGATACCCCAGCCGGTACAGGGACCGCCCGTCGCGTCGTTCCGCAGCCATGATCGTCAGGTAGCCGGTCTGGAAGAGCAGCGCTTCCGGCGCCATCACGTCCACGTCGAAGGCCGACAGCAGGGCGGCGCTGGCATGGATTCTCTCCAGATCGGGGGCCGCGAAGCCGCGCCGGATCAGCGTGTCCACCAGGAACCGCGGCGTCGCGGTCTCGAACCAGTGCGCCTCGAACTCGCGGCTGCGGAACAGCTTGAGCAGGGCGAAGGGGTTGTAGACAGTCTCCGCTCCCAGCCAACTGTAACCGTTGTACCAAGCGCGGACCTCGGCGCGGTCCAGGCCGGGCAGCTCCGGCGCGAACACGGCGTCCAGGTCCGCCTCGGTGTAACCGCAAATGGCCGAGTAGTCGGGATCCACGGTGAGGTCGATGAGGTTGTTGAGGTCCGAGAACAGGCTGACCCTCGAGAACTTGCTCACCCCTGTGATGAAGGTGAGCTCCACGTGGGCGTCGCAGCTCTTGACGGTGCCGTACAGCCCGCGAAGGTCGTCGCGATTGGCCCTTGCCACGTCAGGTTCGTCCAGTGCATCCAGGATCGGCTTGTCGTACTCGTCCACGAGCACCACGACCCGCCGGCCCGCGCGCTCGTGCAGTGCTTCGATCAGGCGGCGAAAACGCACGGGGGCGCTGCCGCTGCTCGTTCCGGCGCCGCTCCGCCTGCCGATGTCCTCGATCTGCGCGGCTGCGCTCTCCTCGAGCAGGCCGCGCCTCTTGAAGTTGCCGCCGCTGAAATCCAGCCGCACCACCGGGTGGCGACGCGACCAGTCCCAGCCGTCGTGGACGGCCAGGCCGCGGAACAGCGGCTCCCCGCCCTCGTACAGCTCCTTGAGCGTGTCCACGAACAGGCTCTTGCCGAACCGGCGCGGGCGCGAGAGGAAGTAGTGCTTGCCCGCGTCGTTCTCGATCCGCCGGGCGTAGGCGGTCTTGTCGACGTAGTAGTAGCCTTCCTCCCGGATCTGCCGGAAGGTCTGGATGCCGATGGGCAGCTTGCGCCTTCCCACGCGGGCATTCTAGCGGTCCGTCGCGCGTGAGCGGATGCGACGGATGATGATGGGGATGGCGGGGCGGTCCTGGACTAGAATCGCGTGAAGTGAGGCGCAAGAGGAGGAGCGGATCATGTCGAAGGGAACTCGCGGCATCGGCGGATCGCTTTGGCGGGAATCCGGTTTCGCGACGGGCGTGGTCCGGACGGCGATCGCCGGACTGATTGCGTTGGGTGGGTTGGCCGGCGGACCGGGCGTCGGCCCGGCGGGCGCCCAGGCCCCCGTGGCCGAGGGGGCCTTCACCTCGGATCAGGCGTCCGGCGGCTGGTCGGTCTACGGCGTGCAGTGCGAAGAGTGTCACGGACCGGCCCTGGAGGGCATGGTGCACGCGCCGCCTCTGTCGGGCGTGGACTTCCTGAACAGTTGGGTGGGGCAGACCACCGATGACCTGTTCGCCTACATGCGGGACACGATGCCCCCGGGGCAGGCCGGCTCGCTCAGCGATCAGGCCTACGTGGAGCTGGTGGCGTACCTGCTGGAGGCGAACGGCGCCGTGCCGGGCGATGGCGTGCTGACGGCGGATGCGGGGGTGCCGATCGGCGATGCGGCGGACATGGCGGAGGCGCGCCGCGCGGAGCAGGCGGGCGAGCGGGTGCGGCGGCGCGTGTCGCGCTTCATCAACCAGGAGGTGCCGCACGAGCTGACCCCGGTGACCGACGAGATGCTCGCCGACCCACCGCCCGGCGACTGGCTGAGCTGGCGGCGGACGCGCAACAGCCACGGCTACAGCACGCTCGATCAGGTGACGCGCGACAACGTCGCCGATCTGAAGCTCGCGTGGTCGATCGCGGTGCGGCCGGGCAACAACCAGACGACGCCGCTGGTGCACGACGGCGTGATGTTCCTGGCCAACCCGGGGAACGTGGTGCAGGCGATCGACGCGGCGACCGGCGACGTGATCTGGGTCTACCGCGCGCGGCTGCCGGAGGATGTGCGGGCCGGCGCCACCCGCACGCTGGCGCTCTACGGCGACAAGCTGTTCCTCGCGCGGGCGGACGCTTCCCTGGTCGCGCTCGACGCGCGAACCGGCGAGGAGGTGTGGCGGTCGGTCAAGACCGACTACACGCAGGGCTTCCGCCAGAACGCCGGCCCGGTCATCGCCAACGGCGTCGTCATCACCGGCACCAACGGCTGCGAGCGGTACACGGAGCAGAGCTGCTTCATCACCGGCCACGATCCGGACACCGGGGAAGAGCTGTGGCGCACGTCCACGATCGCGCTGCCCGGCGATCCGAACGACGCCTCGTGGGGCGATACGCCGCCGTACCTGCGCGCGGGCGGCGACGCCTGGATCCCGGGGAGCTACGATCCGGATCTGGGGCTCTTCTTCATCGGCACGGCGCAGGCGAAGCCGTGGGTGGCGGCCAGCCGCGGCATGACGACGCGGCAGGACGCGCTCTACACCAACTCGACGCTCGCGCTGAACCCGCGCAGCGGGCAGGTGCAGTGGTACTTCCAGCATGCACCGGGGGAGACGCTCGACCTCGACATCGTCTACGAGCGGGTGCTGGTGGATGCGGGCGAGGAGAAGTGGCTGTTCACGATCGGCAAGGACGGCATCCTCTGGAAGCTCGACCGGCGGACCGGCGCGCTCGTCGACCTGCGCGAGACGGTGCACCAGGACATCTTCGAATCGATCGACAAGACCACCGGGGAGCTGACCTACCGGGAGGACCTGCGGGACATCCCCATCGGCGAGCGGGTGTTCGCCTGCCCCAGCCTGCTGGGCGGCCACAACTGGCAGGCGTCGGCGTACCATCCCGGCGCTGGCGCCCTCGTCATTCCCCTCCACCAGGCGTGCATGCACCTGACCGGGCGCGAGGTGGAGTTCATCGAGGGGGGCGGCGGGACGGCCGGCCGCTACGAGCTGCTCGAGATGCCGGGCAGCGACGGCAACGTCGGCAAGCTGGCCGCCTACGACGTCCGGACGCTGGAGGAGCTGTGGAGCCACGAGCAGCGCACGCCGTTCCTGACGTCCGCGCTGACCACGGCGGGAGGACTGGTCTTCGCCGGTGACGGCGCCCGCTACTACCGCGCGTTCGACATCGAGACGGGCGACGTGCTCTGGGAGACGCGTCTGGCGGCGTCGGCGCACGGGTATCCGATCACCTACGAGGCGGGCGGGCGGCAGTACATTGCCGTGCCGGCGGCCCTGGGCGGCGTCTTCCGCAGCCTCACCGCCAAGCTCAGTCCGGAGGTCTATCAGCCGGAGGGCGGGAACGCGCTGTACGTTTTCGCTCTGCCGGAGTGACGCGGACCATTCCGGCGCCGAATCGCAGCGATTCCACCGGCATAGGTGGTTCTCCGCGCGGACCGGACGGCAGGTAGGGGCGGCCGGGAACGCCCTCACCGGTCGTCCGGCGTGGCGATGCGGTAGCCGACCCCGCGCTCGGTCAGGACGTAGGCCGGTCTGACCGCATCGTCGCCGAGCTTGCGGCGGAGCTTCTTCACCAGGGTCCGCACCAGTGTCGGATCGCCGGAATCCCGTCCGCTCCGCACCCGGCGCAACAGCGCCTCGGACGTCAGCACGCGCCCCGCGTTGACCGAGAGCACGCGGAGGAGCTCGTATTCGGCGGCGGTCAGACGCACCGGCCGCTCGGCTACGGTCACCTGGCGCTGCTCGTAGTGGATGGCCAGGTCTCCCAGCAGGAAGGGCTCCGGCTTCGCCCGCCGGCGCAGAGCCGCCCGCACTCTCGCCATCAGCTCCGTCGGGGAGAAGGGCTTGACGATGTAGTCGTCGGCGCCGAGCTCCAGGGCCCTGGCGATCGTCTCGTCCCTTCCGTAGCCGGAAACGAAGATGACCGGCAGATCGGCGAGATGGGGGATGCTCTGCATCAGCTCGATGCCATCGGTTCCCGGCAGCACCAGGTCCAGCAGGACCAATCGAGGCTTGTGCGTGGTCATCAGGTCCGACAGCTCCCGCGGATCGCCGGTCAGGATCGGGGAGAAGCCGGCCGGGACGAGCGCGTCCCGCACGTCGCGGAGCGTCTGCGGGTCGTCATCGACCACCAGGATGGGCGGACGCTCTCTCTGTTCCGCCGGCGAGTGCGAGCGGCTTGCGGCCGCGCCGGTCGCAGCGCCGCCGTCGGCTTCTTCGGCCACCGGAATCGTGAACGTGAACCGCGTTCCCTGGCCGGGGCCGCCGCTCTCGGCCCGGATGCGGCCCCCATGCGCCTCCACCAGCCCCTTGCAGATGGCCAGTCCCAAGCCGTAGCCGCCGGCCCTGCGGTCCCGGTCGCCGCCGGCAACGGCGTGCTTTCGGAACAGGTGCGGCAACTGCTCGGGAGTTACGCCCTGGCCTTCGTCCGACACCGAGATCGCCACGTGAACGCCATCCGGCGACGCGGCGACGCGGATGGGCGACACATCGGGAGAATGCCTCGACGCGTTCGAGAGCAGGTTGTTCAGCACCTGGACGATGCGCCGCCGGTCGGCCATCACCCGCGGCAGGTCCGCAGGCAGGTCGATGCGCACCGCCTGCCTGCCGCCGCCGCTGAGGAAGGTGCTTCTCGCCCGGTCCACCAGGCCGGCCACGTCCGATGGCTCCGGGGCGACCGACAGCGTGCCTGCCTCGATGCGTCCCGCGTCCAGGAGATCACCGATCAGGCCGAGCATATGGTCGGTCTGCTCGTCGATGATCCGGTGAAACTCTCGCAGCTCGGCGGGGTCCAGCTCCGGCGAGGGGCGCAGCAGAGCGGCGGCCGAGCCCTTGATCGAGGTCAGCGGCGCGCGCAGCTCGTGGCTCACCATGCCCAGGAACTCCGCCTGCAACCGCTCCAGCTCGCTCAGCGCCGCCAGGTCCTGCAGGGTGGCGACCACCGATTCGATCGCACCGTCCGCGGAACGAATCGGCGTGGCGTTCACCAGCAACCTCACGCTGCGGCCATCGGGGACCGACAGCACGATCTCCCCGGCGCGCATGATCCGGGCGTTGCTCGACAACGGCGCCAGGGAGTCGAGGGCGATCTCGCGTCCATCGGCGAGCCGGCACGTCATCGTCCGCAGCAGATCTCCCGGGGATTGGTCCGGCGGACCCAGTCGGTCGACAATCCGCCTCGCCTCCTGATTGAACGACACCGGCTCTCCCGTCCCGGCGTCGAATATCGCGACGCCCACCGGCGAGGTCTCGATCAGGGTCTCCAGGTCGGCCCGGGCCCGCTGCTCGTTCCGGTGCTTGCGCGCGTTGGCGATCGCCGTCGCCGCCTGCGACGCGAACAGCACGAGGACTTCCTGGTCCTCCCCCGTGAACTCCTGCCCGCCTGCCTCGTGCCCGAGGAAGAGGTTGCCGACGTGCTCGCCTCGATGGCGCATCGGCGTTGCCTGCATCGACACGGTCGGCAGCGGACCGGCCGGGATTCCCAGCGACCGGACGTATGCGGGGAAGTCCGACAACCGCACCGCTGGCGGCAGGTCGCGCAGGTGCTCGAAGAGCCGCCGCCCGCCGGGCCAGTCGGCGAGTCGCCGGTGTTCTTCGGCCGTGAAGCCGGAGCTGACGAAGTCGCGGGCCCGCCTGTCGTCGATCGTGGTGATCACACCGTAGCGGGCCCCGGTCAGCGCGCGCGCACTGTCGACCGCCTGCTGCAGGACGGTTGCCGGGTCGAGGCTGCCGCTGATGCGCAGAACGGCCTCGTGCAACCGGGAGGTGCGCTCCCGCAGCGCCTCGTTCTCTCGCCGCAGTGCGTCGGAGCTCTTCAAGGGCCACCCTTGCCGGACCGGGGTGAGCCCCGGCTCTGCCGCGCCATGCTTCGGCTCGATGGAGATGCCGATTCGCACCGCGCCCGCATCGAACGATAGCACCCCGGGCGGTGCATTTCTTGTCGAGAGTCTCGATAACGCCACAAAAGTGCACCGAAAGATCACGTCACGGTCACGCCCGCTGTGTAGCATTCCGCCGGTAGCGGCGGTGATCGGAGTGACCGGGGCTGGCAGTGTCGCTGGGTAGGAACATCAGACGATTGCGGGCGGTGACCGGCCTGCGGACGCAGAAGGCGTTGGCAGAGATGCTCGGCGTTCCGCAACCCCAGGTGTCGGACTGGGAGAACGATCGCTACTCCTCTCTCGAAATCTCCAGCCTGGTCAAAATCGCCAAGGTGTTCGGTTGCTCGGTGGACGCACTGCTCGCCGGCATAGACGCGGACTACGACCGCATCGGAACGGCCCCGGCCATGACCTTGCCCGACATCGCGGTGGTTGCAGAGGGGGATGTGCCGCCGGATGCAGTCACGACGCGGCACGAGCGCGCGCAGCGAAGGCCGGAGGTACTGCGGTGGTTGTCCCGCCCCAAGGACCTCGGCGATCCGCAGGCCTACGGGGTCGAGATTCTCGGCGACTCGATGCTTCCCGCCTACCGGCCGAACATGATCGCGATCGTGTCGCCCGAGCTGGAGGTGCTCGACGGCGACGAGGTCTACTGCCAACTGGCGTCGGGCGAGCGCGTGGTCAGGCTGATGCACAGGTGCAGGGGCGGCTGCATTCTCCGACCGTACAATCCGGCCCACAGCACGCGCGTGGTGCGGCGAGAAGAGATCGAGGCGATGCACGTAGTCGTGTACTCGCGTGCCTGCGACCGGTAGCGCCCCGAAACGCCTCGCCGGCTCGGCGTTCGGCCCAACCCTCCCGTTCCATGACCTTGCGCCGCAGGACTTCCGGACCGGCGCCGACGACAAACCCGGTACGCGGTATCCTATCGACTGCCGGCACACGGCCGGCCCCGGGTCCTCGCGTGCGGACGGTCGAAGCGTCATGGGGAATGCATGGTCGCGTTGGGTGCAGGCGCCGCAAAGCGTGCGGCTTCGCAAGGTCCTTTTCCAGGTGCACCTGTGGACCGGCATCGGCCTGGGCGCCTACGTGTTCGTGATCTGCTTGACCGGGAGCGTGCTGGTCTATCGGAACGAGCTGTACATCGCCTTCTCGCCGCAGCCGGTCATCGTGGACGGCGCGGGGGCGTCGCTGGCCGAGGACGCTCTGGAGCGCGCCGCCCGGCAGGCCTATCCCGGCCACGAAGTGCAGGAAGTGCGGCCGGGAGAGACCCCGAACCATGCCGTCCGGATCACCCTGACGCGCGACGGCGACCGGATACGACGGCTCTTCGACCCGTTCACGGGCGAGGATCTGGGAGATCCGCTGCCGCTGGGCTACCGCATCACCGCCTGGACGCTGGACCTGCACGACAATCTGCTCGCCGGACAGACCGGCCGGCGGGTGAACGGCGTCGGCGCGGTCTTCCTGCTCGTGCTGTCGCTGACCGGGGCCGTGATCTGGTGGCCCGGCATCCTGCGCTGGCGGCGCAGCCTGACCATCGACCGGCGAGCGGACTGGAACCGGTTCAACTGGCACGTCCACAGCGCGTTCGGCTTCTGGTGCTGGCCCTTCCTGTTCGTGTGGGCGGTCACGGGGGCCTACCTGTCGTACCCGGCCGCGTTCATGGCGGTGGTCGACTACCTGGAGCCGTTCGATCCGACCAGCTTCGAGGAGCGTGTCGGCGACCGGGTGATGTACTGGCTCGCCTACCTGCACTTCGGCCGGCTCGGGAACCGCGGCATCCCGGGCTGCGGGTCGCTCTGCAACGACACCACCAAGGCGATCTGGGCGCTGGCGGGTCTCGTGCCGCCCGCGCTGTTCGTCACCGGCGCGTACATGTGGTGGAACCGGGTGGTCCGGCGCTGGTTGAAGTCCGGCCCCGCCGCCTCCTGACTGGATGAGGTAATCCATGGCGAAGGCACAGTCCGACAAGCAGCGGAAGGCGGCCGACCGGAACGGGGGCTTCGTCTCCCGCGTCCTCAACGGCATAGAGGCGGCCGGCAATCGACTGCCGGACCCGGCGATGCTGTTCCTGCTGCTGCTGCTGCTGACCTGGATCGCCTCCGCGCTGCTCGCGCCTATCGAGTTCGCCGAGAGCGATCCGCGCACCGGCGAGCCGCTCCGCATCGCCAACCAGTTGACGGGCGCCGCCCTGACCACCTTCCTGGTGCAACTGGTGCCCACCTTCACCGGGTTCGCGCCGCTGGGCGTGGTGCTGGTGGCGTTGCTCGGCGTCGGGGTCGCCGAGAAGACCGGCTTCATCAACGCCGGCCTCAAGCTGCTGCTGGGCTTCACGTCGCGCAGCCTGCTGACCCCGATGCTGATTCTCGCGGCGATCGTCAGCCACAGCGCCGCCGACGCCGGCTACGTGCTGGTCATTCCCCTCGGCGGGGTCATCTTCTATGCGGCCGGCCGGCATCCCCTGGCCGGCATCTCGGCCGCCTTCGCCGGGGTTTCCGGCGGGTTCTCGGCCAACTTCATCCCCTCCGGCATCGACCCGCTGCTGCAGGGCTTCACCCAGCAGGCCGCGCAGATTCTCGATCCCGACCGCATGGTCAACCCGCTGAGCAACCTGGGGTTCACCGCCGTCTCGTCGCTGCTGGTCATCGGCGTCGGGTGGTATCTGACCGACCGCGTGATCGAGCCGCGCCTGCAGACGACGCCCATCGACGGCGACCCGGCGGAAATGCCGCAGATGGACGAGCTGACCGACCGGGACCGCCGCGGTTTCGGGGCCGGCGTCGGGGCGCTGGTCGCGGGCCTGCTGCTGCTGGCGCTGGCGGCCCTGCCGGCCGGATCGCCGCTGCGCGGACCGGACGGCTCGCTCACCAGCTTCGCGGCCCCGCTGATGGGCATGATGGTGCCCCTCATCTTCCTCCTGTTCCTGATACCGGGGGTGGTGCACGGCTACGTGGCCGGCACGGTAAAGACCCATCGCGACATCGTCGCGGGCATGACCGCCGCCATGGGCACGATGGCCTACTACCTGGTGATGGCCTTCTTCGCCGCCCAGTTCATCGCCGCGTTCAACAATTCCAACGTCGGCCTGCTGATCGCGCTCAAGGGCGCCAACTTCCTGCGCGACCTGAACCTGCCCGCCCAGGTGACGGTGGTCGGCATCGTGCTGCTGACCGCGGTCGTCAACCTGTTCGTCGGCTCGGCCTCTGCCAAGTGGGCGTTGCTGTCGAGCATCTTCGTGCCGATGCTGATGGGGCTCGGCATCGCTCCCGAGCTGACGCAGGCCGCCTACCGCGTCGGCGACAGCGTGACCAACATCGTCACGCCCCTGATGCCGTACTTCCCCCTGGTCGTGGTCTTCAGCCAGCGGTACGTCAAGTCCACCGGCATCGGCACCGTCGTGTCGCTGATGCTGCCCTACTGCGTCGTGCTCCTGGTTTCCTGGACCGTGTTCCTGATCGGCTACTGGATGCTCGGTCTGCCGCTGGGGCTCCAGGCCGCCTACACGTATCCCTGATCCGCCTCGACCGGGCGAACGGTGCCGTGGTCGTAGTCGGCCGAATGTGGCAGGATGGATGCATGGCTGCCAGCAGCCCGTCGATGACGCCGTCGGCCACCTCGCAGGAGGCCCTGCACGCGCTCCTGCGCGAGGTGCTGCCGCCGCAGGGAGGCTGGAGCGACGAGGAGTACCTGTGGCTCACGGATCGCTGCAATCGCCTGATCGAGTTCACGGACGGCCACGTGCAGGAACTCGCGATGCCGACGTTCACCCACCAGGCCGTTCTCGCGTTCCTCTATCGCCTGTTCCACGCGTACCTGGAGCCGCACGGCGGCGTCGTGATGTTCTCGGCCTTGCGGATGCGCATCCGCGAGGGCAAGTTCCGCGAGCCCGATCTGCTGCTTCTCCGCGATCGCTCCGACGCCCGGTGCCGGGACCGCTACTGGCTGGGCGCGGACCTCGTGGTCGAGGTCGTGAGCCCGGACGATCCGGACCGGGACCTGGTCGAGAAGCGCGCCGACTACGCCGAGGCGGGCATTCCGGAGTACTGGATCGTCGATCCCCGTGACGCGACGATCACCGTGCTCGCGCTGGAGGGCGACGCCTACGTCGAGCACGGCGTGTTCGCCGCGGGCGGCTCCGCCGGGTCACGGCTTCTGCAGGGATTCGCCGCGGACGTGACGGCCGTGTTCGACGCGCCGAAGGCCGGCGCCTGACCACCGGGGGCGCGTCAACGCGCTGTCACCGTGCCCCGGACATTCCCCTGAACGCCAGCTTCTGCATGCCCGCGCCGGTCGCCGCCACATAGAGATTGCCCTGCGAATCGGTCGCGATGTGGTGGCCGGCGCCCAGGATGCCCGCGGGGCGGACCGTGCCGAGGATCTCGAGCGTCGCGCGGTCGACGACGACGATGCCGTCATCGCCGCCCACGTAGAGGAACTGCTGTCCGGGGTCCGCGGACAGTTCCAGATTGCGCGCGAAGGGCGCGTCGGGGGTGATCACCTGGCCCACGAACGCGCCGCCCAGCGTGAAGACCTGCACGCGGCGGTGTTCGCGGTCGGCCGCATACACCATGCCGTCGTTCGACACCCGGATGGCGTGGAGGACGTTGAAATGCGGAGGACCCGGATCCGGGAAGCTGGTCGGGTTCTGCACCTGGCACTGGTCGTCGTCCACCGGGGTGTCGCCGAACGCTCCCCACCGCCGCTTGAAGCGGCCGGTCTCGGCGTCGAACACGGCGACGCGGCGGTTGCCATAGCCGTCGGCCACGAACACCTCGTTGGTCGGCGGATGGACCTGCTGGTCCGCCGGCCGGTGGAGGTTCATCATGTCGGCATTGCCGCTGCTTCCGTCGCTGCGGCCGATCTGCATGACGAACGTGCCGTCCTGCGTGAACTTCAGCAACTGGTCGTCGTTGACCGGCTCGACCCGCGGCACGTCGTTGGTGGGGCAGTTGTTGCCGCCCAGCCAGACGAAGCCCTCGTGATCGATGTGGAGGCCGTGCTCCCGCTGGGGCCACTCGTAGCCGTCTCCCGGACCGCCCCACGCCTTGATGAAGTTCCCCGCCGTGTCGAAGACGACGATCGGCGGCGCCGCCATCGCGTCGTCCTCGGGCGGGAGCGTCAGCGGGCGGTGCAGGACCCAGACGTTGTCCTCGGCATCGATGGCGATGCTGGATGGAGCGCCCAGCCGCATCCCGGCCGGCAGCGTGGGCCACGTCGCGTCCACCTCGAAGACTGGCAGGCTGCGATCCTGGGCAGTCGCCGTCCCGCCGGCCGGCGCCGAACCGGACAGCCATGCCGGCCCCACGCCGGCGACGGCCACGAGCATCGCCATGAGAACCGCGCGACGCAATCTTCTGCTCCGCATGAGCGCCTCCCTCCTCAGCGCATGAGGGCGACGACTATAGCACGGCGCCTGCGGCGAGCCCCTGGACGCGTTGCTCGAGCGCCGCGAGCGTCTGGCGCGCCGCGGCGATCAACTCGTCGAGGGTGTCATCGGTCCGGTTGCCGTCCTGCGAGACATCCGGGTCGGCGGCGACACGCGCGGCGCGTTCGGCCCGCGCGGCGGCGCGGGATACGTCGTCATCGTGAGTTCCCGGGAACCGGTCGCCGTTCAGGCGTTCGGCGGCCGTCGACAGGGCGCGCGCGGCGCGGCCGAGCACGTCGAGGACAGCGCGGTTGGCGGTCACGTGCGCCGTGATCGCGAGGTCGTGGAGGGCGTTGTGGGCGTCGCTCTCGGCGTTGGACGCGCGGATGAGCACCCCTTGTCTCGCCAGCATGTGGTTGCTGTTGCCCCGCAGGCGGCGTATGCGGCTGGCGTAGCGTCGGAACCGCGCCGCGCGCTCGCGGGCGTCGGCGGCGCCGGCGATGCCGACCGCCTCGACATAGGCCGCGTTGGCGGCGGACAACCCGGACCGCGCCCGCCAAGCCCTGGCGTACGCGGCGACGAGGCCGTCGAAGTAGACGAGGCCGGTGTTGCCGCGTCTGTCGGTCTCGCACCGGTAACCGTTGTCGCAACGAACCGCGAGCGCATCGACCTCGCGCAGCGCCGCGTGGTAGCGCGCGTAGGCGGCGTCGCGGGCCCGGTCGGGGGCGTCGAAGGCGCGCCGGGCTACCACGGCGGCCTCGAGGACGGCTCCGGCGGCCCGGATCGTCTCGTCGCGCTCCCCGGCGCTCTCGATCCCGGCGACGGCGCGATCGACGGCCTCGAAGGCGCGTCGCTCGGCGCCGGGCGGTTGCGCGGCAGCCGCCGCGGCCGGCAGGATGGCGGCTATCACCAATACCGCGATTCTCGCTGGCCCGGTCATCGCCGATGCCCTCGCGCGGGTTCACCGCGGATCCGGAGTGTCGCAGTCGAACAGGCGATCGTCCGATTGTAGGGGAGGTTCGTGGAGGAATCCTACTCCCGCAGAATCTGCAGGACGTCGTCGAGGGGCTTGCGGCGCAGGTCGGGTACCCGCGCGTCGGCGGCAGGATAGCCCACCGGTATCAGCAGACACGCCGCCTCGTTGTCCGGACGCTGCAGGATCTCCCGGAGGAATCCCATCGGGCTGGGGGTGTGCGTCAGCGCCACCAGTCCCGCCTGGTGCACGGCGGTCAGGAACAGGCCGGCCGCGATGCCGACCGACTCGGACACATAGTAGTGGCGGACGTGCTCGCCGTCCGGCCCCAGGCCGTAGTTCTGGCGGAAGAGGACCACCAGCCAGGGGGCAATCTCGAGGAACGGCTTGTGCTCGTCCGTGCCCAGCGGCTCCAGCGCGCGCAGCCATTCGTCCGGCATCCGCCCCCCGTAGTTCTCGTGCTCCTCGCGCTCGGCGGCGATGCGGATGCGCCGCTTGACGGCCGGATCCGAGACCGCCACGAACGTCCACGGCTGCCGGTGCGCGCCCGACGGCGCCGTGGATGCCGCCCGCACCAGATCCTCGATCACCCCGGCCGGCACCCGTGCCGGACTGAAGTCCCGCACCGTTCGGCGCCGGTTCATCACCTCGAAGAAGCGGCGCGCCCGCGCGGCGACCTCCGGGAGCGAGGGCTTCTCATACTGCAGCGGAATGAGTTTCGGCTTCATGGCAGGTTGCGCGCCAGCCAGCACGCGCGATCATCCCTTTTCGGAACGGCGTCAGGGCGAGGGAGGCGCGCCGCGCAGATCGTCGAGTGGCGTCACGTCCACCGCACCCGGCTGCGCAGCAGCATCCAGAGCACAATCGGACCGCCCACCGCGCCGGTCACGGCGTTGACGTGCAGCAGATGGCGGCTCCATGGCAGGTGGGTGACGAGGTCGGCGCCAAGGGCCAGTGCGGCGCCGCCGATCGTCACCGCCGGCATGAGCACGCGATGGTCGGCCGTCGACAGGAGCAGCCGGCACGCGTGAGGGACCAGGATGCCGAGAAACGCAATCGGCCCGCAAAAGGCGGTGACGGTGCCCGCGAGCAGCGCCGCAACGCCGAGGCCGACGCGGCGGGCCCGCGTCACGTCGAGGCCGAGACTGGCCGCGTACCGATCGCCCAGCAGCAGCGTGTTCAGCGACTTGACCATGGCGAACGCCGCGAGACAGGCCATCCCGATGAGCGGCGTGAAGACGTACAGGCGTGTGTAGCCGATGCCCGTGAAGTTGCCGTCGAACCACGCCGAGAACGCACGCCCGACCGCCTCGTCCGGCGCAAGATGCAGGACGATGCTGATCAGGCCCTGGCAGGTGAAGCCCAGCACGACACCCGTGACGAGCAGCGTGACGCTCGTCACCCGCGGTGCGGCGGCGGCCAATCCCGCCATCAGCGCCGCGGCGCCGAGGCCGGCCGTCACGATGTACGCAAGGTCCCCGGCCGCGCCGAGCGACGCCAGCAGGTCCGTCCCGAACCAGCTCACCGCCACCACCATGATTGCCACGCCGAGACCGGCGCCGTTGACGACGCCGAGCACCCACGGATCGGCGAGGGGGTTCCTGAAGAGCGTCTGCAGCAGCAGGCCGGTCATGCCGATGCCCGCCCCGGCAAGCACGGCTGCCCAGGCCCGTGGCAGACGGAAGTCGAGCACGATTCGAGTCCACGAAGCCCGTTCCGGCACGTCTCCGGTGAAGATGTCCACAAGGGCGCTCATCGGAATCGGCACGACCCCGATGGTGAGCTCGAGGATGAAGAGCAGTAGTACGAGGCCCCCGAGCGCCAGGTAGACGGTTGCCGGTGGGAGCGCCGCGGGCGGGGCGGCGATGCCCGCAGCCGGTTTCAGCGCCGCAACACGTGCATCCGACACGTCAGGGCGTCTCCCGTGACCGTGCGACCCACGAGGCCAGACTCTGATGAAAAACGAGTTCGTGGTCGGGCAACACCTCGGGGTGCAGGATCCTGATGTGGTCGGCCAGATCCCATTGGGGATAGAGGAGTCCCATGTCCCAGTAGGGATTCGGGCTACCGGGCGAACCCCCGTGCTTGAGATAGACCGCACCCCGCCGCAGCATCGGGAGCTGACGTGTGTACGGATTCGTGGCGATCAGATCGAGAAGGTCCCGGCGGCCGACTTGCGCGTCGGTCAACAACCAGACGTCGGCGTCGAGACCCCGATCATAGGCGACCTCCATGTGGTGCACGAACTGGTTGGACACGGAATCGTTGTCGTCGAGGACGAAATCGCCGCCGGCATCGGCTATCATTCGGGCCGACGCGTTGCGCCCGCCCGGCGTCCACCAGCCATCGCCCGCCGGCATATCCACGAAGACCCGCGGACGCGCCGAGACGTTGCGGGCCTTGGCGGCCAATGCGTCGTATTCCGACTCTACGCGAGCAAAGTGTGCCTCGGCCTCGGCTTCCTTGTTGAACAGCATTGCGAAGAACTTGATCCACTCCGCCCGGCCGAGCGGCGTCTCCTCGAGCCGCTCGACAGGCAGCAGATTCGTGATGCCGAGCGCGCGGTACCGCTCGTAGCCCCGCATGATCGCCATGTACGGCGCGTAGCTGAGAAAGACATCCGGTTCGAGGGCCGCGGCCTGCTCCTCGGAGCGATGCCGGCGTATGCGGCCCTCGTCGATCAGGCGCACCAGGCCGGGCGACGTCGCGTGATCGATGCTGCCGCCCAGGGACAGGAGCCGATCCGATACCCCCAGGAGGTCCGAGATCCCGCCGTAGTGGTAGTTCTGCGCCGACCATCGGCGCACCGGGACCCACACCAGCACCGCGTCGGGATAGCCGGCGGGCCGAGGGGTGCCGCGCTGCACCATGAGGACCTGCTGCCGCTGGCCGCCCATGCCTTCGAGCACGATGTCCG
>VXME01000003.1 GCA_009861545.1 Acidobacteriota bacterium
GGGGCCGCCCCCCCGCGGGGGGGGGCCCCCGACGCCGGCGTGCCCCGGGGGGGGGGTGGGGGGGCCGGGCCCCCCCCGCCCCCGCCCCCCCCCCCCACGACCGGTTACGCCAGCTCGGCGAGCGTGGCGGTCAGCAACCGGTAGAAGCGCCCCACCGAGTCGATATGGACCCGTTCGTCGGGCGAGTGGGGCGCCTCGATGACCGGGCCGAACGAGATCATGTCCATGCCGGGAATCTTCTTGCCGATGATGCCGCACTCCAGTCCGGCGTGAATCGCCGCGACCTTCGGTTCCTTTCCCAGCTCCCGGGCGTGAACCTGCTTGACGACCTCGAGCACCTCGGACTCCATGTTCGGCTTCCAGCCCGGGTAGGCGGGGCGCACGTCCACGTTCGCGCCGGCGAGCTCTCCGGTCGCGCGAATGCGGCGGCGCAGGGCGTCGAGCTCCGCGTCCACCGATGAGCGCGAGCTGGTGGTGATGACGAGAGAGCCGTTGGCGCCCTTCACCGTGGCGACGTTGTTGCTCGTCTCCACGAGGCCGGGTATGTCGTAGCTCATCGCCTCGACGCCGTGCGGGAGGCTGGAGATGAGCCGCAGCACGGTGGCCGTGGCATCGGCTTCCCAGGCCCGGCTCGCGGCCGCGGCGTCGCCGATGTCCAGGGTCATGCCCGGGTCCGCGGGCCGATACTCCTCCCGGAACGACTCGAACTCGGCTCGCATGGCCGAGGCGATCGAGTCGACGTCCGACGCTGCGGCCACGATGGTCGCGAACGCCTCGCGCGGGATGGCGTTGTGGGCGCTGCCTCCTTCTAGGCGGGCGAGGCGGAACGGCGCGCCGGCGTGGGCCGCCCAGAGGGCGCGGGCCAGCAGGCAGACCGCGTTGCCGCGCTGCAGGTGGATCTCGCAGCCGGAGTGGCCGCCCTTCAGCCCGCGCAGCGCCACCGTCAACGCCCGGTCGCCGCCGCCGGTGCCGGCCGCCGTCACGCCGAGGGAGAGCCGCATGTCGCCGCCGCCCGCGCAGCCGACGTACAGGATGCCCTCCTCCTCGGAGTCGAGGTTGATCAGCCGGCGTCCGGACAGCAGGCTCGCGTCGAGCTGCGCGGCGCCGGTGAGCCCCGTCTCCTCGTCGATCGTGAACAGCAGTTCCAGCGGTCCGTGTGCGAGGTCGGTGGAATCCATCACGGCGAGCATGGCCGCGACGCCGATCCCGTTGTCGGAGCCGAGCGTGGTGCCGGTGGCGTAGAGATGCGCCCCCTCCCGCCGCGGGACGATGGCGTCGGTCCCGAAGTCGAAGGCCACGTCGGCGTTCTTCTCCTGCACCATGTCGAGGTGCGACTGCAGGATGGTGACCGGCGCTCCTTCATGCCCCGCGGTAGCCGCCTTGCGCACCACCACGTTGCCGGCGTCGTCGACCACATGGTCGCATCCGGCGGCCCCTGCCGCCGCGATGACGTGCCGCCGCATCCGCTCCTCGTCCTTGGAGGCGCGCGGAATGGTCAGGATGGTGTCGAAGTGGCTCCACACCGGCTTCGGTTCGAGCGCTGAAACGAACGTCATGGCATGTCTCCGCAATCTGCGCCCGGCGGGCCGGTTCGGGTCCGCAGGCGCGCTTCACTTCACTCCGCAGGGTGGCGTGCCCCACGGCCCGACGAGCGGCAGGATGCTCAATCCTGCATGGTATCATCCGGGGCCATCGTGGAGACGCCGCTCACGCCGCTGGAGTTTCAGCGCCGCGCCCGCAGCCTGTACGGGGATCGCGAGGCGGTGATCGATGGATCGCACCGGTTCACCTACGCCGAGTTCTTCGCGCGTTGCGACCGTTGGTCCGCGGCCCTGCAGAAGCTGGGCGTCCGCAAGGGCGACCGGGTCGCCTATGTCGCGCCGAACACACACGCGCAGCTCGAGTCGTTCTACGCCGTGCCGCAGATCGGCGCCGTGCTGGTGCCCATCAACTTCCGGCTGACGCCCGACGAGATCGCCTACATCATCGGCCACAGCGGCGCGAAGGTGGTGTGCGCACACGCGGACTACCTGGATGCGGTCGACAGCGTCCGCGCGGACTGCCCGGGGGGCGAGCATCTGGTAGCGCTGGAGGGCGCGCGCGCCGGATGGCTCGACTACGAGGCGCTGCTCGGTGCCGAGGAGCCGGTCTTCGAGGCGGCCGAGGTGGACGAGAGCGACCTGCTGACCATCAACTACACGAGCGGCACGACGTCGCGCCCCAAGGGCGTGATGATCACGCACCGGAACGCCTGGGCGAACGTGGTCGGCACCCTCGTCCACTGGCCCATGAGCTGCGGGACGCGGTATCTGTGGACGCTGCCGATGTTCCACGCCAACGGCTGGACCTTCACCTGGGTCGTGACCGCGGTCGGCGGGGCGCACGTCTGCCTGCGGGCGGTGGATCCGGCGCTGGCGTTCCGGCTGATGCGCGACGAGTCGGTCACGCACATGTGCGCGGCCCCGACCGTGTTGATCATGCTGGCGAACGCGCCCGCCGACGCCCGGGGCGAGGTCCGGGGCGGCGTCAACGTGATGACCGCCGGGGCGCCCCCGGCGGCAGCGACCATCCAGCGGCTCGAGGGCGAGTTCGGGTGGGAGCTGATCCACGTCTACGGACTGACCGAGACCGCGCCGTTCATCACCGTCTGCGAGCCCCGTCCGGAGCACCGTGATCTCCCGGCCGACGAGCGGGCCACCGTCAAGGCGCGGCAGGGGGTCGAGCTGATCACGTCCGGCGAGCTGCGCGTCGTCGACGACGACGGCAACGAGGTTCCGCGGGACGCGCAGACCCTCGGCGAGATCGTGGTGCGCGGCAACGTGGTCACCGCCGGCTACTACAACGATCCGGAGGCGACGGCGAAGGCGATGCGCGGCGGCTGGTTCCACAGCGGCGACGCCGCGGTGGTCCATCCGGACGGCTACGTGGAGATCCGCGATCGCTTCAAGGACGTCATCATCAGCGGCGGCGAGAACATCTCCTCGGTCGAGGTCGAGGGCGTGATGATGCGCCACCCGGCCATCTGCGAGATCGCCGTCGTCGGCGTGCCCGACGAGCGCTGGGGCGAGACGCCGCATGCCTTCGTGGTCCTGAACGACGGGGCGTCGGCCGCCGCCGAGGAGCTCGCCGCCTACGCGCGAGACAACATGGCGCACTTCAAGGCGCCGCGCCGTTTCACGTTCGTCGACCAGTTGCCCAAGACCGCGACCGGCAAGATCCAGAAGTACGTGCTGCGGCAGGGCCGGACGGCGATCGGCAGGCAGTAGCACCGAAAGGCGCTACCGAGTCCGCGCCATTCTGCGCCGGAGAACGGCACCATACCGACTGTCTGCTTCGCGACCATCGAAGGAATGCGAACGTGGCCCTCCAACATGCCGCATGACGCAGGCGTGCGACTACTGGTCGGATTGGAGCAGCATCCCGGGCGGAGTGCTGACGGCCCGGGTCGCCGGCGCAAGACAGGCGGCGGCGGCTACACCGAGGATGAACAGCGCCGCTCCCGCGAGCACGGTCCAGTCGTACGGCGCCACTTCGTAGAGGAGCCCCGCCATCGCCCGGCCGGCCGCCACGGCGGCGCCCAGACCAACGATCGCTCCGCCGATGACGGGGCGCATCCCATGTTCGAGCGCCATCCCGAACACGCGCCGGGTGGTGGCGCCGAGCGCCAGACGGACCGCGATTTCGGTGCGCCGCCGCTCGACGGCGGCCGCCACCACGCCGTAGACGCCGAGTCCGACGAGCAGCAGTCCCGCCAGCGCGAAGCCTACGGTCAGAACGACCTGGAAACGGCGCCCGGCGACGGCGTCCGATAGCACCTGGCCCATCGTGCGGACGTTGTGGACTGGCAATGCGGGGTCGACGGACTTCACTGCCTCGACGACTGCCGTGACCACGGCGAGCGGATCGGTCTCGGTACGCACCACGACCGTAGCTCGTCTCCGGGGCGCGTCCCAGTACGGGAGGTAGGCAACGGGCCCGGCGTCGGTCTCCAGGTCGACCACACGCGCATCCGCGACCACGCCGACGACTTCGAGCGCCTCACCGTCTCCGCGCTGGACGAGCCGCCCGATCGGGTCCTCGACGGACCACAGCGTCCGCGCCGCGTGCTGGCTGATCACGACGGGCCGGCGCGTTCGGTCGTCCTCGGTGAACATGCGGCCGCGAGTGACGGCGATGCCCATCGCTCGCAGATAGTCCGGGTTCACGATTCGATAGCTTCCGAGCGGCCGCTCCTCGAGCGGGCGCGTGTCGTCCATCCGGGCCAGGAAGTCGACGAATGCGTGCCCCTCCATCGGGAGGCGTTGCACGAGTCCGACCGCGCGCGCCGCGGGTATGTTCTCGAGCCGGCGCAGGACCTCGGCGTAGACGGCTGCCACGTCGTCGGCGTCCGGGTATCGAAGGCGCGAGAGTTGCACGTCGGCGGCGACGATGCGATCGACGTCGAATCCACGGTCGATCTGCATCACGCGTACGAAGCTGACGAGCAAGAGTCCGGTCACGACCAGCAGACCCGCACCGAAGGCCGCCTGGAGTCCGATGAGCAGGCCCGACACCGCCCCGCATCGCTGGGAGACGGCGTCGCGCACGGTCAGCGTTTCCAGCGGAGCGACGCGGCCCGCGTGCCATGCGGGTGCGAGCGCGCACAGCACGCCGCAGGCGAGCGTCACGCCGAACGACGTGGCTAGCACCGCGCCGTCGACGGTCACCTCGTCGAGCCGCGGCAGGTCGACCGGCGCCGCCGTGACCAGGGCGCGGAGCGCGCCGTGAGCAATCAGCACGCCGCCGAGTCCGCCGGCCAGGGCGAGCAGCAGACTCTCGCGCAATGCGCGCAGCACGGCGTCGCGCGGCGGCGCGCCCAGCGCTCCCCGGAGGGCCAGGTCGCGGCGGCGTTCCAGCCAGCGCGCGCCCAACAGGTTCGACACGTTCGCGCACGCCACCAACAGCACCGCGACGACGGCGGCCAGCAGGAGCCAGAGCGGGCCGCGCGCAGCACTGACGACCTGATCCGCCAGCGGTTGCATTCTTACCCGCGGGTGGATCGAAGCCGTCTCGTATACGCCGTCCAGAATGCCCTTCAGTTCGACCGTTGCCTGCGTCGCGGTCACGTCCGGCGGCAGGCGCAGGAACACCAGATAATCGAACTCGCCCGGTGATCGGAGCTGGGCCTCCGACCAGATGAGCGGTTCGAAGAACTCCGGCCGGCCCGGCAAACCCTCGATGGGCGCCAGTTCCCCGAACCGTGGAAATCGGAACGAGGCCGGCAGGACGCCAACGACCTCGATAGACCGATCGTCGAGGGTGATCCTGCGGCCGAGCACGGCCGGATCGCCGCCGTAACGGCGCTGCCACAAACCGTGGGTCAGCACCGCGACGCGGGCGTTGCCGGCTTCGCCGTCGCCGGTGCGGAACACGCGGCCGAGCAGCGGCTCGATCCCCAACAACTCGAAGAATCCGGGCGAGACGCGCGCCCCGCTGAGCGGCTCGGGAGCGCCGGCCCCGGTGACGACCGCATCGGTGGGCTGCAACCCTGCCAACTCCCGGCAGGTCGCCTCGCACGCGTGCTGCCACGCGTCGATCGATCGTGCATTGACCGAGAATACCGGGAACCGGTCCGCGAACTCGGGGATGACGAGCTGCACCATCATCAGCCGGTCGGGCTGCCGGTAGGGAAGCGGCGAGAGCAGGATGCCGTCGACGAACGAGTAGACCGCGGTCGTGGCGCCGATGCCGAGGCCCAGCGTCGCCACCGTCACCGCCGTGAAGAGCGGTTTGCGCCGCAGCGACCGCATGGCCAGTCCGATGTCCCGAATCGCGTCCGCCAGTGGCCGCACGCCGCGTGCGTCCCGCACCGCCTCCCGGATCGCGGCCACCCCGCCGAGCCGCAGGTGCGCCCGGCGGCGCGCCTCGCGGGCGTCCATGCCGGCGGCGCGGTTCTTCTCCGTCTCCATCTCCAGGTGGAAACGAAGCTCCTGTTCCGTCTCGGCGTCCTCGCGTCCCCCGCGCACGAGGCTCCGGAGTCGTCGCAGCGATTCGGTGAGCATGCCTCTCACTCGGCCCAGTTCAGCACGCCGTTGACGGCGCCGGCGGTACGCTCCCACTGCGCGCGTTCGGCATCGAGCTGCCGGCGGCCGAGCGGGGTGAGCCCGTAGTAGCGCGCTCGGCGGTTGTTCTCGGTCACGCGCCAGGCCGAGTCGATCCAGCCCCTGCGCTTCATCCGCTGCAGGGCGGGGTACAGCGTGCCCTGCTGAATCGCGAACACGTCGCCCGACATCTGCTCGATCCGCTGGGCCAAGCCCCAGCCGTGCATCGGCTCGATGGCCAGGGCGCGCAGCACCAGCAGGTCGAGCGTGCCCTGGAGTACGTCGGTTCGGTCGGGCGGCACGGAAGCTCCTTTTGTGATTCTGGAGGATTCTGTCGCATCTTCTTCAGAATGTCAATAGAAGCTGGCAGGGAGCTTCCCGGGCGAGTTTTCGAACGGATCGGTGAAGCGCTGCGGCGTACGACGCTGCCCGTGCGAGCCCATCGTCGTCAGCCTCGGACGGCGCGAATCGAGGTGGGTGCGACAGCAACTCGCAGCCACGGAATTCGGCGGGGTTCGCTCCGGATCATGCTGGCGCCGGCGCCAGGACCGCGAGCACCAGCAACCGTCCGGTGCCGGTGTTGCGGATCCCGTGCGGCGCGCCCTCCGGGGCAATGAGCAGGGCGCCGGCCCGCATCGGCGCCTCCCGGCCCTCGAGCAGGAACAGTCCCTCGCCTTCGAGGACGTGGTAGACCTTGTCCATCCCGGCGTGGGCGTGGAGCTTGTGCTCCTGGCCGGGCTCGAATGCGTTGAGGCCCACCATCACCCGGTCGGATCGGAAGAGGGTCGCCTTTCCCATCTTGTCGGATCTGTAGACGGCGTGGTCGCGTGGGTCGATGGGCATGGGATGCTGCATGGTCGGTCCGCCTCCGCTACTGGCAAGCGAGAGTGTATCGCGGCGGGCGGCGGGTCGTGCAGTGCGCGTGTCATGATGTAGCCGGCTCGAAAGGAGACACGTCCTGCGCCACACGAAGATCGTCGCCACCCTCGGACCGGCTTCGGCATCCGAAGCCACGGTGGACGCCCTGCTCGCGGCCGGCGTCGACGTGTTCCGCATCAACTCCTCCCACGGCACGCGCGACGACCGGCGGCGCATGGTGGACCTGGTGCGCCGCCGCGCCGCGCAGGCGGGCCGCATCGTCGGCGTCCTGCAGGATCTCGCCGGTCCGAAGATTCGCATCGGGCAACTGGCCGATCCCGACGGCGTGCAGCTCGAGGCGGGCGCGCGCCTGCGGATCGCGGTCGGCGATTTCCCGGGGGATGCCGAGCGTGTGTCCACCACCTGCGAGCCGCTCGCGGCCGCGGTGCGGGGCGGCGAGACGCTGCTGATCGACGACGGGCAGATTCTGCTGCGGGCAGTCTCCAGCGACGGGACGGAGATCGTGGCCGAGGTGGAGCACGGCGGACTGCTCACGTCCCGCAAGGGCATCAACGCGCCGGGCGTCGAGCTGCCCCTGTCGGCCGTCACCGACGTCGACATGGACGAGATCGAGGCCGGCGTGGCGATGGGCGTCGACTTCCTCGGGGTCAGCTTCGTCCAGAGCGCGGACGATCTGCGGAAGGCCCGCGCGATGACCTGGGCGCACGGCGGGGACGGTGTCGGCCTGGTGGCGAAGATCGAGAGGCCTCAGGCCATCGAGCGGTTCGACGACATCCTCGCCGTCTCCGACGCGGTGATGGTGGCGCGCGGCGACCTCGGGTTGGAGATCCCGCTCGAGCGCGTGCCGCGCGTCCAGAAGAGCCTGACCCGGCGGGCGCGGGACGCCGGGGTGCCGGTCATCGTGGCCACCCAGGTCTTCGAGACCATGCGGCACGCGCCGCGGCCCACGCGGGCGGAGGTGAGCGATGCTGCCAACGCCGTGGACGACGGGGTGGACGCCATCATGCTCGCCGGGGAGACGGCGGCCGGCGAGTACCCGGTGCTCGTCGTGCAGACCCTCGACGCCGTGTTGCGCGACGCGGAATCGATGCAGCCGGACCGGGTGATCCCGGGCGCCATCGGCGACCGGCACGACCGTGCGCTGTGCGATGCGGCGGTGACGCTGGCCGCCGCGGCGGGCGCCACGTCCATCGTGGCGGTCACCGGGAGCGGCGCGACGGCGCGACTGCTCGCCGCCCTGCGACCGTCGATTCCGATACACGGGGTGACTGCCGACGACGCCGTGGCCCGCCAACTGGCGCTGCATCGGAGCGTGTCGCCGCTGGTGGCGGCGGCCGACCGCCTCGTGCAGGGAGAGTTGAAGCCGGAGCTGGTGCGCCGTGGGATCGTCAAGGCCGGCGACGCGGTGGTGATCGCGCGCGTGCATTCGGACCTGGAGGTCGAGGATGCGAACTTCGTCGAGCTGCAGCGATTCTGAGAAGCTGGATCGGGGCCGGCGGTGAATCCGCTCGCGGTGTTCCGAGGCGGGCCCCGATCGGGTCTTGAATCCCGGCGGCGGACGGGGCAAACTGATACGTGCCATACGTGCATGCCGAGCCTGTACCGCTGAGTGGGAAGTAGATGAAGGCCCGAGCCGCCGTCACCGTTGGATTCTGCGTTGTGCTGGCAATGGCCGGCGCCCCGCTCGGGGCGACGCCCGCGGAACCCGGCCCGGCCGCCGTGCCGGCGTCGGCCGCGGCCCGCGCGGCAGGCGCCGGGCAGGGATCGGCGGCGGGCGTCGCGCAGACCGCGCGGGCCGACGCCGAGGCGAACCGGGTCGTCCAGGGCACCTGCAGGACGTGCCACAACGACCGCACGTTGCGCGGCAACCTGTCCCTGGAGCGATTCGACGTCCGGGACGCGGTCGAGCACGCCGATATCGCCGAGCGGATGGTCCGCAAGCTGCGGGCCGGCATGATGCCGCCGCCCGGGCCCCGGCGGCCGGACGCCGCGGCGTTGCTGAATCTGGCCGAGACCCTGGAGCGCCGCCTCGACGCCGCCGCCGCGCTGGCCCCGGATCCGGGCAGCCGGCCCTTCCAGCGCCTCAACCGCGCGGAGTACGCGCAGGCCATCCGCGATCTGCTGGACCTGGAGGTCGACGCCGGCGACTGGCTGCCGCTGGATCCGGTGAGCGCCAACTTCGACAACATCGCCGACGCGCAGACCCTGTCGGCCACGCTGCTCGAGGCGTACCTGAACGCGGCGAGCGCCATCAGCCGGCTCGCGGTCGGCGAGCGCAGCGGCCGGGCCGTCGATCACACCTACACGAACTCGGAGTACGTGTCGCAGCACCCCTGGGACCACGTCGAGGGAGCGCCCTACGGGACGCGCGGCGGCCTGGTGGTCGATCACGTGTTCCCGGCCGACGCCGAGTACATCTTCGGGCTGACGTTCACCTCCGGCGCCAACACGCGCGTCGAGGACGTCGACGTTTCGATCGACGGCGAGCGGGTGGCGCTGCTGCACTACAACACCGACCGGCAGGTCGACGCGGACGGCCGGGGCGGCGTCAGCACCGCGACCCCGCCGATATTCGTGCGGGCCGGGACGCACCGGTTGGCGGCGGCGTTCATCCGGCGGCACGACGGGCCCTACGAGGATTTGATCCGCCCCCACGACTGGTCCTTCGCCGGGGGCGGCTCGGGCGGGGCGGGCATCACGACGCTGCCGCACGTGCGCGACGTCATCGTCAGCGGCCCCTACAACGCGACCGGACTGTCCGACACGCCGAGCCGGCGGCGCATCTTCTCCTGCCGCCCGACCGCGCCCGACGAGGCGGTCCCTTGTGCGCGGCGCATCCTCGCCCGGCTGGGCCGCGAGGCCTATCGGCGGAGCCTGACCGACGGCGAGGTGGACGACCTGCTCGGCTTCTTCGACGCAGGCGCGGCGGCCGGTGGTTTCGAGGCCGGCGTGCGGACGGGACTCGAGGCGTTGCTGGCGAGCCCCCACTTCGTGCTGCGCCTCGAGCGCGAGCCGGTGGATGCGCCGGAGCGGGGCTATCGCCTGGCCGATGTCGATCTGGCGTCCCGGCTCTCGTTCTTCCTGTGGGGGACCCCGCCGGATGACGAGTTGCAGGCGCTTGCCGACGAGGGGTTTCTGACGCCGGACGAGCTGGACCGGCAGGCGCTGCGCATGCTCGCCGACCCGCGCTCGGCGGCGCTCGGCCGCCGGTTCGCCGCGCAGTGGTTCCGGCTGCAGGACATGGACAAGGTTCGGCCCGACCCGAACTTCTTCCCGAACTACGACGAGAACCTCGCGCGGGCGATGCGCCGCGAGACGGAGCTGTTCTTCGCCAACCTGGTGCGGGAGAACCGGAGCCTCCTCGATCTCTACCGGGCGGACTACACGTTCGCCGACGAGCGCCTCGCGCGCCATTACGGCATCCCCGGCGTGGCGGGGCGCCGCTTCCGGCGGGTCGCGTATCCCGACGACACGCGCCGCGGGATCCTGGGCCACGGCAGCATGCTCGTCCTCACGTCGCTCGCCAACCGCACCTCGCCGGTGTTGCGGGGCAAGTGGGTGATGGAGGTCCTGCTGGGCACGCCGCCGCCGCCGCCACCGCCCGACATTCCGGCGCTGGAGGACACCGCGGAAGTTCTGGACGGGCGGCGCCTGACGACCCGCGAGCGGATGGAGGCGCACCGGTCGAACCCGAGCTGCAGCTCGTGTCACCGGCTCATCGACCCCATCGGTCTGGCCCTCGACAACTTCGACGTCACCGCGAGGTGGCGCCTGCGCGAGAACGGGGTTCCGCTCGACACGCGCGGCGACTACTATGACGGCACGCCGGTGACGTCGCCGAGCGAGCTGGTCGACGCGCTGCTGGCGCGGCCCCTCCCGCTCGTGCGCACGTTCACGGAGAATCTGCTGGCCTTCGCCACCGGCCGGCGGGTCGAGCACTTCGATCAGCCGACCGTCCGCGCCATCACGCGGGCGGCCGAGGCGGACGACCACCGGATGGCGTCGTTCATCATGGGCGTTGTGAGAAGCGACGCGTTCCAGCGCAAGCGGGGCGACTGAGCGCCGGCAGTCTGCGCGGCAGCAACCGTGCACGCGGACGACGCTGAACTGGGTACGGGCAGAGGAGAGACCATGTCGTTCATTACCGGAAAGCACCTGCCTCGCCGGACGTTCCTGCGCGGAATGGGGGCCACCGTGGCGCTGCCGTTCCTCGATGCGATGGCCCCGGCGGGCCGGCTCGGCCGCGCCGTCGCGGCGGCCACCGCGGACGTCACGCGCCTGGTCTGCATCGAGGAGGTTCACGGCCTGCCCGGCTGCAACGAGTGGGGGGCGGGCCGGCACCTGTTCGCGCCCGCCACGGTGGGAGCCGACTTCGAGCTGCTCGACGACAACGCGCTGAAGTCGCTGGAGCCGTTCCGCGACCGCCTCACCATCGTCAGCAACACCGACGTGCGCATGGCCGAGGCGTTCAGCCCGCCGGAGATCGGCGGCGACCACTTCCGGTCGTCCGCGGTCTTCCTGACCCAGTCGCATCCGAAGCAGACGCAGGGCTCGGACCTGTGGGTCGGCACGTCGCTCGACCAGCTCTACGCCCGCCGCTTCGGCCAGTCGACGCCGATGCCGTCGATGCAGTTGTGCATCGAGAACCTCGACCAGGCCGGCGGCTGCACCTACAACTACTCCTGCGCCTACACGGATTCCATAAGCTGGTCGTCGCCGAGCGAGCCGCTGCCGATGATCCGCGACCCGCGCGTGGCTTTCGAGATGCTGTTCGGCGCGGGGGGCACGCCCGAGGAGCGGGCCGAGCGGCGGGCGACGCGGCGCAGCATACTGGACTGGATCCTCAACGACGTGGCCGAGGTCCGCAAGGAGCTCGGCACGGTGGACCGGCGCCGGATGGACCGCTACCTCGACGATGTTCGCGAGGTCGAGCGCCGCATCCAGATGGTCGAGGGACGCAATGACGGCGGCGAGACCCGGGAGCTGCCCGATGCGCCGCGCGGCGTGCCCGACTCGTTCACCGAGCACATGCAGCTCATGTTCGATCTCCAGGTGCTGGCCATGGAGACGGACATGACACGGGTGATCTCGTTCAAGACCGGCCGCGACGCGCAGAACCGCGTGTTCCCCGAGAGCGGCACCAACCGCCCGTTCCATCCCTCCTCGCACCATGGGAACAACGAAGAGCGGATCATGGTCTTCAACCAGATCTGCCAGTACCGCGTCGGCCAGCTCCCGTACTTCCTCGAGAAGATGCGGGACACCATGGAGGGGGACGCGTCGCTGCTCGACAAGACGGCGATCATCTGGGGCTCGCCGATGGCCGACGCCAACATCCACAACCACCGGCGCTGCCCGCTGATCCTGCTCGGCGGAGCCAACGGCCACCTGACCGGCAACCTGCACCTGAAGGCGGCGGACGGGACGCCGATGGCGAACGCCATGCTCACGCTGATGCAGTCGCTGGGGTTGGAGATGGATCGGTTCGGCGACAGCAGCGGAACGTTCGCGCTGCATGCGCCGGTCGCCGCGGACGCCATCTGAGGGCATCCAGGGGTACGCGCCGGGAAGGTGCCGACGCAGGCGGCGTTGCCGCGTGAGCCGATGGAAGGGGAGAAACGGTGGACGTGACACCGACTTCGAGTCGAGCGGGCGTCGCGGGCGTCGCGCCGCTGCTGGTGACTGCAGTGGTGTGGGCACTTGGCATCGCAGTCTCGGCCGCACCCACCGCCACGCCGGTAGCCGACGCCGCGCGCTCGGGCGACCTCGCGGCGGTGCGGTCGTTGCTGGCCAGCGGCGAGGATGCCAACGCCGCCCACGGCGACGGCATGTCGGCCCTGCACTGGGCCGCCGATCGGGGTGATGCGGCGATGGCCGAGGCGCTGATGCACGCCGGCGCCACCGTGGACGCGGTGACCCGCATCGGTCTGTACACGCCGCTGCACGTGGCGAGCACCGCGGGCCATGCCGAGGTGGCCGAGCTGCTGCTGGTGGCCGGGGCGGATGCGAGCGCCTCGACGAGCACCAGCGGCGTGACCCCGGTGCATCTTGCGGCCGCCGCGGGCAACGTCGCCGCGCTCACCGCCCTGCTCGACCACGGGGCCGACGTCGACGCCCGGGAGGCGGCGTGGGGCCAGACCCCGCTCATGTTCGCCGCGGCCCGCGACCGCGTCGACGCCATCCGCACGTTGCTTGCGCGTGGCGCCGCTCCCGACGTCACCTCCAGGACGGTCGACCTCGTCGCGGACCGGCGTCTCGCCGGGGAGGCCCAGCGGCGGCAGCGGAGCGTGATGGAGGCGTTCGAGGCGGGAGACGTCCAGGCGACGCCGAGCCAGATTCAGGCCGCCGTATTGGCCGGGCGCGAGCGTTACCTGAACGGGGACGTGCCGGAGGCCGAGGAAGACCCCGACGCGCGGCCGCCCGCCATCGAGACCCAGGGCGGCCTGACGGCGCTGCTGCACGCGGTGCGGCAGGGGTACGGGAGTGCGGCGACGGCGCTGTTGGACGGCGGGGCCGATGTCGACCGGGTATCGGCGGGCGACGGGACCAGCCCGCTGCTGATGGCGGCGATCAACGCACAGTTCGACTTGGCCCTGATGCTCATCGAGCGGGGCGCCGATCCCAACCAGGCGTCCAATCTCAACGGGGTGACGCCTCTGTGGGCGACGGTCAACGCGGAATGGCAGCCGCGGACCCGGTTTCCGCAGCCGCAGCAGCACGGCTTCCAGCAGGCGACCTACCTGGACGTCATGCTGGCGCTGCTCGACGCGGGCGCCGACCCGAACGCCCGGCTGACGCGCCATCCCTGGTACATGGTCTACAGCGGGTGCGGCAACCGGAACTGCGGCCTCGTGGACACCGAAGGCTCCACTGCCTTCTGGCGGGCCGCCTACGCGACCGATCTGCCGGCGATGCGCCTGCTCGTGGAAAACGGCGCGGACCCGCACATCCCGACGAAGGCGCCGCCGCCGCGCCGCGCCCGGGGCGGCACCACCGCGCAGAACGAAGACGGCCCCGATCCGTTCGCATCGCTGCCGGCCGCGCCCGGCCTGTGGGTGGCCACCGACCTGACGACGATGGGGCCCGATCCGTCCGGGCTGCCGCCGTACAAGGCGGGCGACCCGGGCGTTTATCCGCTCCACGCCGCTTCCGGAGTGGGCTACGGCGAGGGCTTCGCCGGCAACGCCCACCGGCATGCACCGGACGCCTGGCTGGCGACGGTCGAGTACCTGGTCGAACTGGGCGCCGACGTCAACCAGCGGGACCACAACGGCTACAACGCCATCCACCATGCCGCGGCGCGCGGCGACGACGAGCTCATCCTCTATCTGGTCGAGCAGGGGGGCGACGTCATCGCGGTCAGCCGCCGCGGCCAGACCACGGCCGACATGGCCAACGGCCCGGTGCAGCGGGTGTCTCCGATACCGGAGACCGTGGCGTTGCTGGAGAGCCTCGGCTCGAAGAACAACCACAACTGCGTGTCGTGCTGAGGTCGCCCATGTACGGCGGGCGACGGAGTCGAAGTCGTGTCGTTCCGCGGCACGAGTGGGATGCCCGGTGGTCGGATCCGGAATAGTCGCGGATCCGACTACATCCCCCACACGGCGATTCTTCCCTGCGGCGTCGGCCGCGTCCTGCGGTCCGGCATTCGTGTGATACTTGGCGACATGCGGCGAGGACCGATTCGAGCGAGAGCGTGGGGACACCGGGTGGTTCCGGCGGTCCTGCTGGCCGGCGTCATCTCCGGACCGGTTGCGGGGCAGGAGACGCCGCCCTGGATCGAGATGACCATCGTCGGGGTCGATCCCGGCCGCGTGGACGAGTTCCTGGCCGCGCAGCGCGAGCTTTCGGCACTCGATCGGGACGCCGGCGTGCCCTGGCGCAACGTCAGCCGCACCGCCGTCTTCGGCGACACCTACCGGTTCATCGTCATGAGCCCGCTCGACAACTTCGCGCGCTTCGACCGCGCAGGCGACGCCGATCCCGCGCGCGCCGCCATCATCAGCCGCATCCGGCGCGCCATCACCAGCCGCGCCACCTACGCGTTGCGCACCACGCCGGGAATCGACAACCCGCTCCCGGACGACGCGGCGCCGTCGCTGACGATCGTCCAGGTGGTTTCGGTCGCCGCCGGCCGCGAGCAGGACTACCTGCGCGTGATGGCGGAGGACGTGCTGCCGCACTTCGAGGAAGCGGAGATGCACCACACCTCCGGCGCCCTCACCTTCGGCGGCGAGAGCGGCTACGTCCACTTCTTCCACGTCGACAGCTTCGCCGCGCTCGACCAGGGGTCGCCGCTGGCCCGCGCCCTCGGTGCGCAGGGAGCCCAGGAGGTCATGGGTAAGCTCTCGGGAGTCGTGCGCCGGACCGAGCAGTGGATCGTGCGGTACCTGCCCGACGCGAGCCTTCGGCCGGAGGTCGAGGCGGAAGACCAGCCCTGAGCGGACACGTGATCGACCGCGCGGCGTCCGATTCGCGCGGTCGCGGTGCGGGCCGCGGGCCGGAGCCGGCCGTGGCCGAGCAAGAAAACAGGAGAACGGATCGATGAAGCTGGAGTTCGGGACGAAGCGACTCGACGCACAGCCCATTCTGGGCATTCGGTCGACGACCGGAATGGACAAGCTGGCGCAGACGATGGGCCCCCTGTTCGGAGAGGTGCACGGGTACATCCTGCAGAACGGGCAGAAGCCGGCAGGGATGCCCCTCGCGATCTACCACTCGATGGAGGGCGGCACCGTCGACGTCGAGTGCGCGATTCCCGTTGCCGTGCCGCTGGCCGGCACGGACCGCATCAAGGCGTGCGAGCTTCCCGCCGGAAACGCGGCCACCGTGACCCACAGGGGGCCGTACGACAGTCTTGGTCAAACCTGGAGCGCACTGACGGAGTGGATGAAGTCGCAAGGCCTCGAGGCCGCGGGAGCACCCTGGGAGGTCTACGCCACCGACCCCGGCGCGGAGCCGGACCAGTCGAAGTGGCGTACCGATATCTTCTTTCCGGTGCGCTGAGGACGTCGATGCGCCCCGGCGTCGATTCGTTGCCCGCGGGAGCGGTCGCCGCCGCGCTTCGACGAGGATTGGTCCGTCAACCCGACAGTCTGCACCGCGAGCCGGAGTCGGCCGTCGAGGCCAGCACGCGCAGTCCATAGGCGGCCCGCATGCGCCGAACGGCGTTCGCGCGGAGACGGCGGCTGCCGCCGTTCGACGCGGCCGCCTCCGGCGAGACGCAGCGCGCCCGCAGCCCGCAACGGACGAAGCGGACCAGGCCGGATGCGCCCAGCAGGTGCGCGCCGGATACGAGGGCCGCCTGGTCGAGGACGACGCCGCCGACCGTCCTGCCGATCAGGTCCTTCACGCATGGCGCCACCTGCAGCCAGTTGTTCGTCGTATAGCGCAGCATGGCCGCACGCTGCGCGCGGCGGTTTCTCTGGAACTCGTCGTCCGAGTCGACGCCCCAGGCGTTGTCCAGCCAGTCGCCGGAGGCGTTCTTGAACCCGACGTCCCGCAGCGCCGCGTGGGTCATCTGGTAGCAGCCGATGGCCGAGCCGCCGGGTGGTCTGGCGAGGCAATCGCCGCCGGTCTCGACCTCCTCCAGCATGGCGAGATACAGGGGGAAGTCGGCGCCGCCGGCCGGTGCGGCCGCTGCCGGGGCCGGGTGGGCCTCGGGCGCCGCGTCGACCGCGGGCGCCGACGGCGAGGGAAACGGCCGCGGCACGGGTGCGCCCATCCGGGCCGGCCCGCACGCGGCCAGGGCGATGGAAATCGCCATCGGGATAGCGGTCGGAGCCGCGCGCGCTGCGCGCGCCATCATCGGGCGAAGCGCCGAGCGCGGCCGCCGACCGGGAAGGTTGCCTTTCCGCGGTTGGAACATCACGCCTTGTATCGACCGCTGCGCGTGACCGGTGCAGTCGCGTTGCTCTTCCGAGGAGCCTGCGTTCACGACCGCAGGTACGACGCCCCGTTGACGTCGATGATCGTGCCGGTCGTGAACTCCGCTCCCTCGGATGCCAGGAACGCCGCCGCGTAGGCCACCTCGTCCGGCGTCGCCACCCGCCCGAGCGGGCTCTGCCCGCGGATGTCGTCCCCCTCGGAGCCGTCCAGGCGCCAGGCCACCCGATCGGTGGTGACGAACCCGGGCGCGACCGCCCCGACGAAGATGCCGTGCGGAGCCAGCGCGAGCGCGAGCGACTGGCTCATCGCGTTCATGCCCGCCTTGCTGGCGCCGTAGGCGGGGGCGTCGGGCTCGCCGCGGAACGCGCCGCGGGAGGAGACGTTGACGATACGGCCGCCGCCCTGCCGGATCATGTGCCGGGCGGCGCACCAGGAGGCGTTGGCCGCGCCGAGGAGGTTCGTCTCCAGCGTGCGCCGCCAACTCGCCTGCCAGTGCTCGTAGGAGCAGTCGGCCGGCGGGTGCGCCTCGTAGATCCCCGCGTTGTTCACCAGCACGTCGATGCGGCCCAGACCGTCGACGACCGCATCGACCATCCGCTCGACGGCGCCGGCGTCGGCGATATCGGCCTGTACGATCACATGCGGTCCCCCGGGCAGCGCCGCAAGCGTCGCTTCGGCCGCCGCCCGGCCCTGACGGCAGTGGACGCCCACCCGCGCGCCGCGTCCGGCGAACTGCCGGGCGACGGCGCGCCCGATGCCGCGAGATGCCCCGGTCACCAGCACGGTCTTGCCGCTGAAGTCCATGTCTCGACTGCCTCCGTTCGTGCGCCCGCGCCGCCGGGTCGCGGGGTGATGCCGCCGACGCGGTGCCGGGGTGCGGTTCGGGCAGGGAAGCGTGAGGCTTCGCCGCCCCCGGGTCCGGCCGGGGGGCTTCTCCGCCGCGCCGCGGGCTGACACCGCCGCCGCGCGCGTGTAGTATGCAATCCCTGCCCGGCCGATCCGAAGCCGGCTTCGGGATCGCACGCCCATGACCACACACGTTTCGCAGGCTGTCACGCTCCACACCGTCTCGGCGGCGGACCGGCTCGAGGCCCTTCCAATCGAGTTGCCCGACTACGACCGGGAGCGGTTCGACGACGTCGCGTTCATGACTGCCATGAGCCTGTGCCTGATGGGCAACTACGCCCAGACCGGGCACTTCGGCGGCCCGTTGGCCTACACGCCCTACAACGTGGCCTGCCACCTGGCCGGCCCGGCCCTGGGCGGGCTGCGCTACGACCTGCGTGAGCCGAAGTTCGCCTACGCCGACAAGTTCATGCTGGCCGGGGGACACTGCATCCCGACCTGCTACGCCCTGTGGATCATCCTGTACGAGGCGTTGCGGCGGCAGCGCGAGGCGACGGGCGACGACCGCTTCGCCTGCGATCCGCAGGTGGCGATGTTGCCGATCGACGCGCTGGGTTTCCGGCGGGGGGCCGGCGCGCTGTCGACGCTGCTGGCCGACAACGGCTTGGCCGATGATCCCCTGTTCGCGGATGCCAGGGGCCGCGGGATCCGCGCGCTGTCGGGGCATGCGGAGTCCACCGACGCGACGAACGACGTCAACGGCGGTCCTTCAGGCATCGGCATCGCGACGGCGGCCGGGAAGGCGCTGTTCTGGGACTACGTCGGGGCGCCGCCGGGGATGAAGGTGGTCGCGCTCGAAGGGGAGTTCGCGCTGACCGAGGGGCATGCGCAGGAACTGAAGAACATCGCCCTGGCTCAGCAGGTCGGCAAGCGTCTGCGGGTGCTCGTCTCCCAGAACAACGCGGGGATCGACGACAGCCTGATCGGCGGCGTGGTCAAGCCGCGCTACAGGGACTACGACATCGCGCAGCAGTGGGTGTCGTGGGGCTGGAACGTCTTCACGGTCGAGAACGGGAACGACTTCGATCAGGTCCTCGCCGCGCTCAAGGCGATGGAGGAGTGGCCGGCCGACGACCGCCGGCCGATGGTCCTGGTCGGCCCGACGGTCAAGGGCTGGTGGCCGGCGGTCCGCGACGGGCGGATCAACGGGCGCGAGCAGATCGTCGGCTACCCGTCCCACCCCTACGCGTTCAAGATGAACAGCGACTACTTCGTCGGGCTGGCCGAGACGTTCGAGCACGCCTACGAGGTGCGTTTCGAGGGCATTCGCGACGGGGTGCCGGCGACCGAGGCGGAACGCCTGATCGAGTTCAAGACCAACGTCGACGCGGTGATGTCGGTGATGGAGCGCCGGCCGGGGCTGCGCGCCTGGATCGCCGAGCGGCTGCTCGACATCGCGGGGACGGTCGACCGGTCGCTGTCGCTGGGCATCGACCCGGCCGCGAACCCGTTTCTCGACGAGCGCCTCGAGGTGGAGAACCTGCCGACCGAGCCGCTGGACGTGGCGGCGCGCAATCCGCACACCGGCGAGGACGTCGAGCGACGGATTTCCCTGTTCCTCGAGCCGGGCGAGAAGAAGGGGCCGCGGCGGGCGGTCAGCGAGATCGGCGCCTGGTTGAACTACGTCACCGGCGGGCGCTTCATGACGATGGCGGCCGATCTGTCCGGTTCGATCAACGTCGAGAAGGCCAACCTGTTCGGCCATTACGACCCGGTCGACAACCCGTTCGGCACGCGCCTCAAGGCGGCCATACAGGAAGCCGGCAACGCGTCGACCATCATCGGGCTGGTCAGCCAGAACGCGTCGACCGATCCCGAGGGCTACGCCGGGGTCTGGGGGATCTCGGGCACCTACGGCGCGTTCACGCCGCTGATGTACACCCCCGCCCGGGTTTTCTCGCAGATGAACCAGGACAGCCCGTTCCAGCTCGGGGTCCTGCACGTGCTGGCCGGCCACTCGGGCCCGGAGACCGCCGCCGACGCGCGCACCCACTTCGGGATCTTCGCACCGCAGGTGTGGACGCTGCTGCCGCGCGGGCAGGTCGTCAACCTCTACTTCTGGGACTACAACGACGTGGCTCCCGGCTACTTCGCGGCGGTCCAGCGGGCGCTGGCGGTCAAGGAGATCGGCATCATCGTCATCCACGTCGCGCGGCCGGACTTCGAGGTGACGGATCGATCGACCTTCGCCGACAGCGACTTGAGAGCCGCGGCGAAGGGCCTCTACCTGATCCGCGACCACGACCCCGGCGCGCCGCCGATGGGCACGGTCTTCGTGCAGGGATCCAGCTCGACGAAGAACCTGGTCAACGTCGTTCCGCGCCTGGAGGCCGAGGGCCTCAACGTGCGCATCGTGTCCGTCATCAGCACGGAGTTGTTTGCCGTCCAGCCGACGGCGTACCGGGAGAAGCTGCTGCCCGACGCGTCGCGCTACGACTGCATGGTGGTCAGCACGATGACCAAGCGGGTGCCGCCGATCCCGAATCTCGGCGCCTTGACGGAGGAGTACTCGCTCTACGCCGACTTCGACGACCGCTGGCGGAGCGGGGGTACCGAGCCGGACGTCATCGCCGAGGCGCAGCTCGACGAGGAGTCGATCTTCCGGGGCATCGCCCGCTTCGCACGCGAGCGCGCCTCCCGCCTGGAACGCCAGCGGCGCGCGCTCGGGGCGCTCTGAACGGCGTGGTCGTGGTCGCAGAGAACAGGAGTCGCAGATGAAAGCCCGTTCCGCATCGACGCGCGTCCCTTCGGCCGTGGTCGTCGTTCTGTCACTGGCGTCCGGCGCGGCGCCGGCCCACGCGCAGCCCGAGAGCGACTTCACGCCGGTCACCGACGCCATGCTGCAGCAGCCGGCCGACGGCGACTGGCTGACGTGGCGGCGCACGACCGACGGGTGGGGCTACAGCCCGCTCGATCAGATCGATCGCGACAACGTGGGCGACCTGCGCATGGTCTGGACGCGGGGGCTCACCGCGGGGTTCCAGTCGGGCACGCCGCTCGCCTACCGCGGGGTGCTCTACATGCCCAACCCCAACGACGTCATCCAGGCCATCGACGCGGTGACCGGCGACCTGATCTGGGAGCATCGGCGCGACGTGCCGGACGACGTTCGCGAATACCTGCTGGGCAACCTCACGACCAACAATCGCAACATCGCCATCTACGACCGGCTCATCATCGACACGAGCGTCGACACCCACGTCTTCGCCCTAGACGCCGAGACCGGCGAGATGGTGTGGGAGACGCAGGTCCTCGACTACCGCGAGCATGCGGCGATGCAGGGCGCGGGACCGATCATCGCGGACGGGAAGGCCGTCTCGGGCCGGAGCTGCCTGCCGCGGGGCGGGCCCGAGGCGTGCGTGGTCGTCGCGCACGACGCGTTGACGGGGGCCGAGGTGTGGCGGCGGCGGCTCATTCCGGGGCCGGGCGAGCCGGGGGACGAGAGCTGGGGCAGCGTGCCGTTCGAGGAGCGCTCGCACGTCGGCGCGTGGATGGTCCCCAGCTACGACCCGGCGCTGGACCTCATCTACGTGGGGACCTCGGTCACCTCGCCGGCCCCCAAGTTCATGCTCGGCGGGGTCGACCTCCAGCACCTCTACCACAATTCGACGCTGGCGCTGGACGCCGGCACGGGCGAAATCCGCTGGTACTACCAGCACCTGAACGACCACTGGGACCTCGACCATCCCTTCGAGCGCATCCTCGTCGACACCGCGGTGGCCCCCGACCCCTCGCAGGTGAGCTGGATCAACCCGCGGCTGCAGGCGGGCGAGACGCGCCGGGTCGTCACCGGCATCCCCGGCAAGACCGGGGTCGTCTACACCCTCGACCGGGCCACGGGCGAGTTCCTGTGGGCGACGCCGACGGTGGCCCAGAACGTCATCAGCGGCATCGACGGGGCGTCCGGCGCGGTGACCGAGAACGCCGAGGTCACCTTCACCGCGGTCGGGCAGCAGGTCTTCGCGTGCCCGACCTGGAACGGCGGCAAGGACTGGGAGGCCGGCGCCTACAGCCCGCTGACCAACACGATGTACATGCCCCTGCGGAACACCTGCGCGCGCATGATGGCGACGCGCGTCTTCCCCGAGGACGCGCCGCCGGCCGAGCGCAACGAAAGCCGCTCGGAGCTGTACGCCATCGCCTACCGCCACCAGCTCGCGCCGGGCAACGAGAACGCGGGCACGGTGCGGGCGATCTCTGCCGAGACCGGGGCCACGCTGTGGCTCCACGAGCAGCGCGCGGCGACGATGTCGCTCGTGGCCACGGGCGGCGGGCTCGTCTTCGGCGGCGACGTCAACGGCCGGTTCCGGGCCTTCGACCAGGAGACGGGCGAGATCCTGTGGGAGATCAACCTGGGGTCGGCCGTGACGGGGTTCCCGATCACCTATGCGGTCGACGGGCGCCAGTTCGTTGCGGTGAGCACCGGCTCGGGGGGGACGTCGTCGCACTTCACGGGGCTGACGCCGGAGCTGCGGCCGAGCGCGGGGAACAACCTGTTCGTATTCGCCCTGCCGGCTCCCTGAAACCGGCACGCCGCTTGTTCGCCAAGGGTGCTACGATGGCGGTGCTCGAGCGCGCACCCCGCGCGCCGTCGCCGTCCCCGTGGGGTGGAAGGCGACCATGGGCACCGGGCAGATGGAACAGCGGCTCGAAAACGTCGAACGCCGGGTCGATCGGATCGAGCAGATTCTGCCGACTCTCGCGACCCGCGAGGATCTGAAGAGGGCGATTGCGCCGCTGGCGACGAAGGCGGATCTGCGGGAGTTCGAGCAGCGCCTGCGCACCCACTTCGACGTGGTCACCGAGGGCCTGCGGGGCGACATACGGCTGGTCGCCGAGGCCGTGGCCGCGCTCTCGGAACGGGTGCGCTAGCTGACCGTTCGCGGGAGGAGGGTGAGATGAGCTATCGGTGTCTCCCGGCGGTGTGCATCCTTGTCGCTGTCGCCGTGCTGGTGCCCGTCGCCGGCGCGGGCCAGAGCCGGTCGTCCGCGTCGGACGATTGGACCGCGCCCCTGATGCCCTGGGGTGATCCGGACCTGCAGGGCATCTGGGACTTCCGAACCATCACGCCCATGGAACGTCCCGCCGAGCTGGCCGGGAAGGCCGTTCTGACGGCGGAGGAAGCGGCGGACTTCGAAGCGCGCGAAAACCGGCGCCTGAATCGCGATCTGGTCGATCCGAAGGTGGGCGGGGCCATCTATCCGCCCGAGTCGGAGGGCGGGGTCGTGCCCTACAACGAGTTCTGGTACGACCGGGGAAACGCGCTGGTCGAGGATCGGCGAACGTCGCTGATCGTGGATCCGGCGGACGGCAGAATTCCGCCGCTGACGCCCGCGGCGGCGGAGCGAACCGCGGCGCGGAGCGCCTACCTGCGTGACCACCCGGCCGACTCCTGGGAGGACCGCAGCCTCGGAGACCGCTGCATCCTGGGGTTCAACGCCGGGCCGCCCATGGTGCCCGCCGCGTACAACAACAACGTGCAACTGCTCCAGACGCCGGACCACGTGGTGATCCTCAACGAGATGGTCCACAACGCCCGCATCGTTCCTCTGGACGGGCGGCCGCACGGGGCCATTCCCCAGTGGGTCGGTGACTCGCGCGCCCATTGGGAGGAGGCGACGCTGGTCGTCGAGACCCGCGGCTTCGGCGACCAGGTCGGCTTCAGGGGAGGGGCCAGCGCGAACCTGCACGTGGTGGAACGCTTCACCCTCATCGGGCCGGACCGCCTCGGATACGAGTTCACCCTGGAGGATCCGGAAACGTGGACACGGCCATGGACCGCCGTGGTGCCCATGAAGCGGACGCCGGGACCGCTGTTCGAGTATGCCTGCCACGAGGGCAACTACTCGATGGCGGGCATCCTCGGCGGGGCGCGCGCCGAGGAACGGGCCGCGGCGCAGGCGGAGTCGACCGGATCACGATAGCGAGCGAAGAGCAGAGACACCCGGACCGGGCCGACGCCATCAACCGCCAGGATCCATGGATCGCGTGGCGCCGGCCGCCAGCCGACGATGGTTCGATCGGCGGTTGTGTCGAGGCGTTGGCGCGGATAGGATGTGAGTGAATCCCATGCATGTTCTGCTGTCCCTCGCGTTGATGGCTCTCGGCGTGCAGGCGCAGGATCCGCTGCGCGAAACCCAGGTGTCGACGCCGGAGGTGGTGCGCACCGTGTACGACATGCCCGCGGTCGTCACGCCGCCGTCGCTCTCCGAGGATGCGCTGGCGGGCTGGAAGCTGTTCGTGCAGCGGTGCGCAATCTGCCACGACCCGCTCGGGCAGCCCTCGTATCCCGACACCCTGGGCCCCGTGCTCGGTCAGGGGAACGTGCGCCGGCTGGGCGAGGAGACGGTCCGCGAGATTATCATGGTCGGCTCGGTGCGGATGCCGGGCTGGCAGTACACCCTGTCGCAGGAGCAGGTCGGTCAGGTCATCGCGTACTTGAACACCGTGACGCGGGAATAGCCGTAGAGATATCCGAGCTTACGCGCACAACGATGCCGGCGCATTCGAGACACGCCCCAGGGTCGGACGGCCCGGGTCGGGCGGGTGGCGATGCGCGAAGGAGGCCGACATGTTCGAACGCCGACCGTCCGTGGTGCTGGCCGGAATGATCCATGGCGTCTGCGTGCTGCTGCTGGCGGGAGCAATCGCGCCGGCGGCGGCGCAGGAGCCGACACCGCTCGCCGGGACCGTCAGCGCATCGAGCGGCGAACCGATGGCCGGCGTGGCCGTCTCCGCGCGGGCGGAGGGCACGCCGCTCACGACCTCGGTCTTCACCGACGAGGCCGGCCGGTACTACTTCCCGCCGCTGGCGCCGCCGCTCGAGGGCGGACGCTACCGCGTCTGGGCCCAGGCCGTCGGCTACGAATCCGCAAGCGCCCACGTGGCCCTCGATCCGGCTCGACGGATGGCGCAGGACTTCACGCTCTCCACAGCCGCCGACTTCACCCACCAGTTGTCGGGCGTGGAGTGGCTGGACGCCCTGCCCGCCGAGACCCGCGAGGATCGCCGGCTGAAGGAGGTGTTTCGCGTCACGTGCACGGAATGCCACCAAGCCGGTCTGGTGCTGCAGAACCGGTTCGACGAGCGCGGCTGGCGCGCCATGATCGACCTGATGGCGAACGTCAGCTACCACGGCTGGCGCGGACGCAACGCCCGGCCGTCGATCACGATCGAGTACTACCGCGACGAGTTGGCAGCGTATCTGACCAAGGCCCGTGGCCCGGAGTCGCCGCCCCTGACGTTCAACCTCCAGCCGCGCCCGACCGGCGAGGCCGCGCGCCACGTCGTCACGGAGTACGACATCCCCATCGCGGAGCTGCCGACGGAACTGACCTCCATCGACGGGAGCGACTGGTCGGAAGGCATTCCGTCCGGGATGCGCGGCGGCGGCGGCATGCACGATGCCGCGGTCGACGACGACGGCAACGTCTGGATCACCGACTCGGTGCGGAACGACTTCCGGACGCTCGCCAAGGTCGATCCGCGGACCGGCCAGGTCACTGGCTACAAGCTGACGGCGCCCGACGGCAGACGTGCGCGCAACTCGCACGGCATCACGAAGGCCCGCGACGGCGTCCTGTGGTTCGACACGGCGGGCAGCCTCGGACGCCTGGACCCGACGACCGAAACCTTCGAGCTCTACACGCCGCCGCGGCCGCTGCGCGTCGGCGGGAGCTTGCAGGAGGACGGCCAGGGCAACATCTGGGTCGGCAACCGTCACGGCGCGCTCAAGTTCAATCCCGAGACCAACGACTTCACGTACTACCAGAACAGGACCATCGGCGACGGCCAGACCTACGGCACGGCCGCCGACCGGCTCGGGAACGGCTGGTGGGCGCAGTTCAACATGGACATCGTCGGGCACGCGAACGGCACGACCGGCGAGGTCGACGAAGTGCCGATGCGGCCGCCCGGCGCGCTGGACCGCGAGCAGTTGCTGACGCCGGAAGACCGCGACTTCTTCCATCGCATCGGCGCGATGCGCTTCTCCGGGAGCGTGTACAACCCCGGCGGGCAGGCGCCGCGCCGGCTCGCGGCCGACCCGAACGGCGACACCGTGTGGGTCGCGAACTGGTGGGGCTCCAACCTGGCGAAGATCGACATCCACACGCTCGAGGCGACGTACTACCGGCTGCCGGTCGACGCGCATCCCTATGCGACGGTGGTCGACAGGAACCACATGGTGTGGACGAACCTGTCGTCGGACGACGCCGTCGCGAAGTTCGATCCGAACACCGAGGAGTACACGATCTACAAGCTCCCCAGTCTCGGGGCCGAGTTGCGCCACATCGCGGTCGACGACGCGGGCGGTCCGGACGTCTGGATCGTCTACCGGGAGGCGAGCCGCGCGGCGCGCATCCAGTTCCGAACGGAGGCGCAACTCCGGGACGCCCGCGCCGCCAGCGCGCTCGCTACTGCGGCGGCCGGCGGCCAATAGGGTGGACAGCGGGTCCGGAACCCGGAGTGGGCTCCGGACGCGACAGGAACGCGGCCGCGCGGCTCGGCCGCGTTCTTACTTCGCGAGCGGCGGCGACGACACGGAGCGGCGATTCGGAGACAGGCGCGTGCGGAACAGGTAGCGTGCCCGTCGCTCATCCTGCGAGGAACCCATGCTCGAGAGACTGCTCACTGCGTTGATTCTCGCGACGGTGACATGCGCGTGCGGCAGCGGGGCCGCGCAGAGCGGGGCCGCACAGAGCGGGGCCGCACAGAGCGGGGCCGCACAGAGCGGGGCCGCACAGAGCGGGGCCGCACAGAGCGGCAGCGAGAACGCCGATACAGCGGGAGGCGGACCCGCGCCCGCCGGGCTCTCGGCGGACGATCACGTCGCCATTCGGAATCTGGCCGGCCGCTACAGCCAAGCTCTCGACCTGGGGGATCCGGCGGCCTGGGCGGAGGTGTTCACCGACGACGGTGTGATGGAGATGGTGGCGCAGGGATACGAGATCAAGGGTGAGGCCCTGCGATCGTTGCCGAGGGACGGCGAACCTTCCCGAAGCCGGCACATCCCGACGACGTTCGTCATCGACGGCGCCGGCGACGAGGCGACCATGCGTTCGTACGTGACCGTCGTCAGCACCGACGACCCGGCCCGGATCGTGTTCCAGGGCCGCTACGAGGATCGCCTGCGGCGCGTCGACGGCCGGTGGCGGATCGAGCGCCGCCGGATCCTCACGGACTGGATCGATTCCGCGGTCGCGGAAGGCGTGGCGGACGCTCCCTGAACCCGGCACGGCCCTTGCCCCACAACGGTGCTAGGATGGCGGCGACGGTCTGGCTTCTTGAAGCCGGAATCGCAAAGCACCAGGAGGGTTGAGATGAGCTATCGATGTTTCGCGGCGGCGTGCACGGCAATCGCGGTGGTCGCGCTGGCGGCGGCGCCCGCGTCGGGCCAGATGCCCCGGACCCCCTGGGGGACGCCGGATCTGCAGGGTATCTGGGACTTCCGCACCATCACGCCGCTGGAGCGGCCGGAGGATCTGGGCGACAAGGCGTTCCTGACCGTGGAGGAAGCGGCGGAGGCCGAGGCCGCGGAGGTCCAGCGCAACATCGAGCTCTGGGAGGCCGAGGCGCGGCGGACCGAGGCCGGTGGGAACGTCGGCGCCTACAACAACTTCTGGATGGACAGGGGCACGGCGCCGATCGAGACGCGGCGCACTTCGCTGATCACCTACCCGCCGAACGGGCGTTTCCCGGAGCTGTCCGAGGTCGGCGCCCAGCGGGCCGAGGCGCGGCGCGCCTACATGGCCGAGCACCCGGCCGATTCGTACACGGATCGCAACTCGTCCGACCGCTGCATCGTCGGCTTCAACGCCGGCCCGCCCATCACGCCTCTGGCCTACAACCAGAACATGCAGCTCTTCCAGACGCCGGACCACGTCGTGATCTACACGGAGATGGTCCATACGCCGCGCATCGTGCCGCTCGACGGCCGGGCCGCGCTCGATCCGGGCATCCGGCTCTGGTCGGGCGACTCGCGCGGGCGCTGGGAGGGCAACACGCTGGTCATCGAGACCGCGAACTTCAACGAGCAGCGCCAGTGGATCCCCCTCACCTCCGGGGGATCCGGCGTCACTTCGACCGCGAACATGACGCTGGTCGAGCGCTTCACCCGCCTCGACGACGACACGCTCGAGTACACGTTCACGGTCACCGATCCCGACACGTGGGCGAGCGACTGGACGGCTTCGATGCCTATGCAGCGGACCGAGAACCCGCTGTTCGAGTACGCCTGCCACGAAGGCAACTACTCGATGGAGGGCATCCTGTCCGGGCACCGGGCCGACGAGCGCAGAGCGGCGGAGCAGCAGTAGCAGCGGCGCGATGCGGGAGTGCAGGGGCTCGGTCGATGAGCGCCTGCACCACCGCGCGCTCGTCTTCTGGTCTCTTCAGCGTGCCGGCTGCCGGATGCGGCGGCGGAACGCCGACCATGCAGGCTTTCGCCGCGGGCTCGTTGGCGTCATACTTGTCGTTTCCGTCGTTACCACGCGGCTCCAGCATGAGGTGCAGAAGATGACCATCCGATCGATTCTGAAGATCGTCGGCAGCGCGGCGCTCGTGTTGCTGCTGGCCACCACCGCCGCCGCGCAGTCCGCCGGCGACACCGTGACGCTGCGCACCCCGCACGGCCACCCGGATCTCAGCGGCATCTGGGATTTCCGCACCGTCACGCCGCTCGAGCGTCCCGAGGAACTGGCCGATCAGGCGTTCTTCTCGGAGGAGGAGAGCGCCGAGTACGCCGCCGAACGGGTGCTGGCCAACAACGCCGACCGGGATCGCGAGGAGCGCAAGCAGATAACCACCGATCGCGGGACGGTGAACGGCACGCGCGAGAGCCGCGACCTCGCGCTCGCATACAACGATTTCTGGTGGGACCGCGGGGACAACGTCGTCGAGACCCGGCGCACCTCGCTCGTCGTCGATCCGCCGAACGGCCGGATCCCGGCGCTTACGGAGCAGGGCGCGCAGCGCGCGGCCGAGCGCCTGCGGATCAACCAGCGGCCGACCGAGGGGCCGGAGGACCGTCCGCTCGGCGAGCGCTGCATCACCGGCTTCAATTCCGGGCCGCCGATGCTGCCGGCCGCCTACAACATGAACGTGCAGATCTTCCAGACACCCGACCACGTGGTGCTGCTGAACGAGATGGTGCACAACGCGCGGATCATCCCGCTCGACGGCAGCGATCACGGCACCATACCGCTGTGGACCGGCGTGTCGCGCGGACACTGGGACGGCGACACCCTGGTCGTCGAGACGAAGAACTTCCTGCGCGAGACCAGCTTCCGCAACTCCAGCAAGAACCTGCATCTGGTGGAGAGGATCCGGCGGGTGGACGCGGACACGCTGCTCTACACCTTCACGGTCACCGATCCGACCACCTGGACGGCGCCGTGGACGGTCGAGCTGCCGATGCGGCAGAGCGACCTGCCGATCTTCGAGTACGCCTGCCACGAGGGCAACTACGGCATGGACGGCACGCTGACCGGCGCGCGGGCCGTCGAGCGGCGCGCCGCGGGGCGGTAGCGGACGCAGTTTCCGGCGTCGCCGGCGGGGCGGCCGCCCCGCCGGAGGAATGTCCCGGTGCAACCGCCCGGGTCGCGTCGCACCGATCGATTACCCGGAGCGGACCGCAACGGCCGGTCCGCTCCGTCCTCTATCCTGTCGACCGCCCCCAGGCGCAACGGAGTGAACCCACTCGGCAAGTGACTTGCCGACGCGGCGGCGGCAGACCCGCGCCGCCCGGCAGGGTCGTCCGAATCAGCCGTTTCAACGGTGTCCGGGTCTCCGCACCCGGGTCGAGCCCGGCGGAAGAACCCGAACGATGGCATCCCACGCGGCTGACACTCGCCGCGACGTGCGCTACGAGCCCGACGAGCGTCCTCCGAGGTTGCTGTCGCTCGGGCTCGGAATGCAGTATGCGCTGCTCGCCGTTCCCAGCATCGTGCTGAGCCCGACCATTCTGATCCAGGCCGCGGGCGGCAGCGATGCCTATCTGATGTGGGCGGTGTGCACGGCGCTGGCGATCTGCGGGATCACGACCGCGGTCCAGGCGGTCCGGGTCGGGCGCATCGGCGCCGGCTACGTCATGCTGATGGGGAGCAGCAGCGCCTTTCTCGCGGTCTCCGTGTCGGCGCTGGAGCAGGGCGGGCCGGGGCTGCTGGCCACGCTGATCATCGTATCTTCGCTGTTCCAGTTCGCGCTGGCGGCCAGGTTGTCGGCGCTGCGCCGGATCTTCACCCCGACGGTGGCGGGCACCGTCCTGATGCTGATCCCGGTCGCCTTGGCGCCTGTCATCCTCGGCAAGCTCGCGGATGTGCCGCCGGGCGTCTCGCCCGCGGCGGCGCCGGTCACGGTGGGCGTGACGCTGCTCGTCATCGTCGTGAGCGCGCTGCGCGGCTCCAGCCTGTGGCGCCTGTGGGGACCGGTCGTCGGCATTCTCGTGGGCACCGTGACCGGGAGCCTCGCCTTCGGACTGTACGACACGGCGGGCGTTCGCCAGGCGGGCTGGATCGGCTTGCCGCCCATTGCCTATCCCGGACTCGATCTCGGCTTCGGACCCGAGTTCTGGGCCCTGCTGCCCGCGTTCGTGCTGGTGACCCTGGTGGGCGCGATGGACACGCTCGGCGACGGCGTCGCCATCCAGCGGGTATCGTGGCGCCGGCCGCGCGCCATCGATTTCCGATCGATCCAGGGTGCGATGTCGGCCGACGGCCTCGGGAACCTGCTGTCGGGTCTGGCGGGCACGCTACCGAACACGACCTATGCCACGGGCATATCGATCGTGGAGCTGACCGGCGTGGCGGCCCGTTCGGTCGGCGTCTCGATCGGGCTCCTCTTTGTCGCGATTGCGTGCATACCCAAGTTCCTGGCGGCGATCATCGCGATCCCCGGCCCGGTGGTGGCCGGCTACTTCGTTCTCCTGGTGGCCAGGCTCTTCACCTTCGGCATCGAGATCCTGCAGCACGAAGGGCTCGACCCCCGGAAGGGGGTGGTGGTCGGTCTCGCGTTCTGGATCGGACTCGCCTTCCAGCTCGACCGGATCTTCCCGGAGTACTTGCAGGGACCCTGGAGCGAGATGCTCGGCAGCGCGGTCACCGCAGGCGGTTTGACGGTCATCGCGCTGACGTTGTTCGAGGAGCTCACGGGACCGCGTCGGCGGCGCCTGCGGGTGGCGCTGAGCGCCGACGCGTATCCGAAGATCGATGCGTTCCTTGCGCAGATCGGCGCCCGCCGGCGGTGGAGCGAGGAAATGATCGAGCGGGTTCGCGCGGTTGGTGAAGAGACGTTCCTGTTGCTGATCCGCAAGCAGGAGGAACACACGGCGGGGAACAAGCGGCGGTTGTTGCTGGTGGCCGGCGGCGAGCGTGATGCGGCCGTGCTGGAGTTCATCGCCGCCACGGACGAGACGAACCTCGAGGACCAGATGGCGTTGCTCGGCGACCGGGCGGCGGGCGGAGGGGTGGAGCAGGAAGTATCCCTTCGGTTGCTGCGGCACTACGCCTCGTCCGTGCGCCACAACCAGTACCACGACACCGACGTGATCACGGTGCGCGTCGAGGCCGCCTCACGCACGATGCTCTGAATCGCCTTCGCGGCGGCTCGATTGCCGATCATTCCCGCGGCAGCGCGAACACCTGGAGCACCGAACCGGACCCCGGCGGCCGCTGCATCGTTTCCGGAAACGCAATGCGCGCGTTCCGCCACGAGATGCTCCAGCCGGGGCCGGACGGGATGGCGACGTACTGGCGGCCGTCGACCGCGTAGGTGATCGGGAAGCCGTCGGTCGCCGTCGGCGTGCGTGTGCGCCACAGCTCCGTGCCGTCGCGCGCGTCGAAGGCGTACATGTAGCGGTCGATGTCGCCGACGAACACCAGCCCGCCCCCGGTGGTGAGGACCGCCGTTCCGTACTGCCAGCGGCTGCGCCGGCGCCACAGAAGCTCTCCGGTACGGCTGTCCATCGCCACGAAGTCGCCCAACTGCTCGGGGCTGTCGGGATGAACCCTGAAGCGGCGGTCGTTCGGGCCGACGCCGCCGCCGCCCAGCTCGGGCGGGGGCATCGCGCCGAAGATGGAGTGCGCGCACCCGGGTGTGAGCGGGACGTAGAACGCCTCCGTCTCCGGGTGCCAAGCCATGGCCCAGAGGTTCTTCAGCCCGCCGGGACCGGGGCAGTAGTCCACCGGCACGTCTATCTGCGGGATGCGCTCGCGGACCAGGATGCCCTGGCCGCTGACCGGGTCGATCTCCACGATGTTCTGGTAGCCGAGGTCGAAGGCGTTGCGGAATGCCCCCGTCCGGGGATCGAGCTCCCACAGGACGCCGATCTTGCCCATCTTGAAGAGCGACAGCCCGTCGCCCCGGTCGACGAGTACGATCTCGAAGACCTCGTCGAGGTCGTGCGTTTCGGCGGGGATGTGCTGGAAGTACCACCGGAGCTCTCCGGTGTCGGGATCGAGGGCCAGCGTCGAGTTCGTGTACAGCGCCGCGCCTTCGGTGCCGCGCTGTACGATGGCCCACGGCTTGGCCTGGGCGGTGGACCAGTAGATGAGATTGGTTCCCGGGTCGTAGCTCCCGGGGATCCACGCATCGGCACCCGCCCGCCAGGTCAGCGGCAGGTCGCCCCAGGTATCGCCGCCCGGGTCTCCGGGGCGAGCCACGGTCGACGTGCGCCACAGCTCGGCCCCGGTCTCCGGATCGTGGGCGGAGATGAAGCAGATGTCGTTCTTGTACCGCTCGCACCCGGTCATCCCGGCGACGACCTTGCCCTGCACGACGATCGGACCGCTGGTGTATCGGTAGCCGAGGCTGCTGTCGGCCACCTGGTGCTGCCAGACCAGCTCGCCCGTCCGCGCATCGAGGGCGATCAGCTCGGCCCGGCTGGTGCCGGCGTAGATCTTGTCGCCGTAGATGGCGATGCTGCGCCGCGCCATGCCCGGGCGGCGGTTGATGGGCAGATCTTCGTCTTCCGGGACGGCCTGTCGGCGCGAGTGCTCCCAGAGGAGGTCGCCGGTGGCGGCGTCGAGCGCCTGCACCCCACTTCGGCTGGGGACGTACATGACGCCGGCGTGCACCAGCGGCGTGACCTCGTCGGTGCCGGGCTGCATCGCCCACGACCAGACGAGCTGGAGGTTGCGAACGTTCTCGCGGTTGATCTGGTCGAGCGGGCTGTAGCCCTGACCGTTCAGCGTTCGGCGCCAATTGATCCAGTCGCCGTCGTCCGGGGCGAGGAGCTCCTCGGTCGTGACGGGCTCGAAGTCCGTCACTTGCGCCTGGGCGACGGAAACGAGGGTCCAGAGCAGCGTCGAGACGAGCAAGGCGAATGTCACGCGGGTCATGACCATGTATCCCTTCTCACGCTCGAACCGTCATCTACAACAGCACCGTCCTGCGCGGCGCCGGACTCCTGGCCAGCGTCCGTGGCCTCTTTGCGGCACGGGCTTCTGGAACGTGGCAATCGGATTCACGTCGTCCGCTGCGTGCGCGCCACTCGCCGCGATGAGGACAGGGGCGACGGCCCTGCCTTCACCACGGCAATAGGCGCCGGCGTGAAACACCACGGGCTCAGCGTTGCGCTCCCGCGGCGATGACCGCGTTGCGCGCCGCCGCGTTCGTTTCGGTCAGGCCGCCGTTCGCGCCGCCGAAGTTGAAGATCCGATAGCCCTGCTCCATGCGGAGGGCGGCGTTGGCTGGCGTCACCGTGCCGCCGCAGGCGAGGTCGCGCGTCCGGCAGACCTCCAGCAGGTGCTCGAAGGCGGCCGCCACCTCGGGGTCCTCGGCGCTCTCCGCGCCGTACGAGGAGCTGAGGTCTCCGCCCGCTCCCAGGTAGAAGCCTCCGACGCCGGGCACCTGGGCGATGGCATCGGCGTTCTCCACACCTTCGCGAGTCTCGATCATCGCCCAGAACAGCAGATCACCCCGTGGATTGAGAGGCCAGAGGTCGGCGCGTTGCCGGCACTCGGCCCGCCCCACGCCCCAGAACGGGCATTGCACCGTGCCCCGCACGCCGGGCGGATTCGGGATGGCCGACGAGCGGAGCTGCCGGGGACGGATCGTCCGCACGATGTTCTCCGCCTGCTCGGGGGTCTCGATGTTGTTGATGAGGATGCCCATCAGGCCGAGGTCGAGCGCGTGCTTGACGATCCACTGCGTCTGCTCGCGGCCGTAGGGCGGAAAGCGCGCGAACACCGGCGGGTGCATCTGCGCGTTGCCGCGCTCGACGATGCCGGCCTTGTCGCCGGCGACCAGATACGCCACGAACTGCTCGAGCTGTTCGAACCGCAGCGGGTTGTGCTCCATGTCGACGTACACGTAGTCGATGCTCGGATCGCCCGCCAGCGACAGCGCGTTCTGCAGCGACAGGTCTGCCGTGCTCACCCCGAACACGTGCTTGCCCTGCTCGAGCTTCTCGACGACGGGGTTCAGGTGGAGGTACGACTCCTGGGCCGACGGAACGGATGCGAACAGGACCGCGATGACGATGCCGGCCGCAAGCAGCGGCCACGCGGGACGATGACGGGATGGGAGCACCATGGGAAACCTCCTCCTCGCAGTTCGCCTACCGTTGCAAGCGTACTCCAATCCCCAACGAATCCGGGTAGAGGAGTGGTGTATAAGGGTGCCGATCCCGGCTCCTGGAACGGCGCTCCCGCGCCAGGGCAGGGGTCGTGCCAGAGGGACCGACCTGGATGAGGGGGAAACATCCGATGACAGCTCGATGCCTTCGGTGCCACGTGGGGTTTCGCCACGGGCTCCTGGCCGGCGCGGTTCTGGTGCTTGTCTTGACCGGTCACGCGGTTGCGGCGAGCCCGACGAGCTGGTCCCCGGGACCGGCCTCATGGACGGGCGATCTGGCTCCGATCACCGCGGCGGACTGGAGCTACGACCGCGCCGCGCATCTACTGGGCCGAGCCGGCTTCTCCGGCACGCCGGAGGAGATCCGGAAGCTGGCCGACATGACCCCCGAGCAGGCGGTCCGTTCCCTCGTGTACTACGACCACATCGCCAACGACCACCTGCAGCCCTTCATGCATTCGGGCTTCTGGGACGAGACGTTGATCCCGTTCCCGCCGAGCCGGCCGGCCGCCACCGACCTGGCGATGGAGAGCGGCGAGAGCATGGGTGTCCGGGTCAAGCCCGAGCATGTCAACCGCCACGTGCAGCCGGTCTCGGATCGCTTCTTCTACTGGCTGCGCGCGACCACGCTGGAGACCCGCCGGGTCGGCTACTGGTGGGCCGAACGGATGCTCGACACCCACCGCCCGCTCGAAGAGAAGATGGCGCTGTTCTGGCACGGGCACTTCGCGACCGCCCAGGGCAAGGTCCGCGACTACCGGAAGATGCTGCTGCAGATCGAGATGTTCGAGCGTCACGCGACCGGCAACTTCGGCGAGCTGCTGGTCGCGGTCGCGAAGGACCCGGGGATGCTCTACTACCTCGATGCCGGCGTGAACGTGAAGGGGGCCGCCAACGAGAACTTCGCCCGCGAGGTGATGGAGCTGTTCACGATGGGCGTGGGCCACTACACGGAGCGCGATGTCCGCGAGGCGGCGCGCGCCTTCACCGGCTGGTACTTCGAGAACCTGGACTTCGTCGTCAACGAAGCGCAGCACGACGACGGACCCAAGACCTTCCTGGGCCGCACCGGGAACTTCGACGGCGTGGACGTGCTCGAGATCATCCTCGAACAGCCGGTCACGGCCGAGTACATCGCCTCCAAGACCTATCGCTTTTTCGTTCGGGAGGATCCGTCGCCGGCGCTGCAGGCCGAGCTCGGCGCCATCCTGCGGGACAACGACTACGAGCTGCGGCCGCTGCTGGAGACCATGTTCCTCTCCCGCGACTTCTACAGCGCGGCCAGCTACGGCGCCCACGTCAAGGGGCCGGTCGAGCATGTGTTGACGATGCTCAAGCAGTTCGGCGCTGAGGACGTGCCGGGCGTGCCGGACTTCAACGACACCACGATCGCGCTGGGCCAGCACCTGCTGAACCCGCCGTCGGTCGCGGGCTGGGCACAGGGCCGAGCCTGGATCACGCCCGCCCTCCTGCAGGAGCGGGGCAACGTCGCCTTCAACTACCTGTTTCCCGACATCGTCGGGTTCCAGGATCCGAACTTCCTCACCCGGCGCCGGGACGGGCTGGTGGGGGAGCGCCTGCGCCGCGGCCATGACTTCGGGGCGGCGATCGCCCTGGACAACGTCGACGACCCCGGCATGATGTCGGCGGAGGATTTGGCGCTTCTGGAGCGGGACGAGCTGTTCAATACGCGCGTCTCCGACTACATCGCCTGGGCGCAGGTCTTTCGCACACTGATTCCGACGCCCCGCGGCGCGGCCCGGATCAATTTGACACGGGTGGTCCTGGATTCCGGCTCGACGACCACTGGGGAGGCAGTGGATTACTTGTTGGGGCGATTCCTGCGCATGCCGGTCTCGTCGGACATGCGCGACGCGCTCGTGGCGCTCCTCGACGACGAGCTCGGCACCTCGGACCTGATCCGCGCCCGGACTTATCTGGAGGATCCGCTGCGCATGGTGACCCACCTCATCATGAGTACCCCGGAATACCAGATGAACTAGAGCGTCCGGGACAGCAGCCCCACTGCATTCGAGCGGCAGGTTCGGCCGGGACGGAAGCCGCCGGCCGTTCGGCCGACCGCACGCGCGACTCCGGCGGGTGCAGGCCTGCGTGCTACGATGAATCTTGTGTTGTGACTGGAATACGGCCTACGTTGCGTTCAGCCCGGCATTGCAGGAAATTCCGTTGAGCACGAAACTTTCGACTTCGAACGAATCCGAGACGTCCGCTCTCGACAGAGATTCCCGAGGCCGGAAGCGAGCCAGGAAGGCGAGAGAGGAACGGCAGGTCCGGCGTCTCCTGGTTGAGCTGGAACTGGCCGACGGCGGCGAGTTGCTGAGTGGCGAGGCTCCGGATTTCGTCTTCCAGGTGGGGCCGCGCCGGGTTGGCATCGAGGTGTCGATGCTGTTCAGAAACGAGCCGATAGAAGAGGCGGCTCGGCGCGAGCGAATTGTCTCGGAGGCGAGGAAGCTTGCCGCGAACGATCACCGGTTCGACCGGCTGGACATCTGGGTAGCGTTCGGGGACAAGGAGATATCGACGGTCAAGGAAGGCGCGGCAGCACTGATACGCCAGCTCGATCGACACGTGCCAAGAGCAGAATTCGGGACATTCGAGCCGGAGCGCGGCCGCCTGTTCCGGCAGTTCACGATCTGGCCATCGGAATCAGGCGCGGGGTCATGGAGAGCCGTGCCGAAGTCGGAGCTCGCGGAGGCGCTGACGAGAGACGCGCTGAAGCAGGCCGTAGCCAAAAAGGACCTGAAGGTCGGAGAGTATCGCAACAGGTGCACCGAAGCTTGGTTGTTGCTGGTGTTGCCCCTCTTCCCGGCCGAGGACAGGCCTGCCTTCGGACAGTGGACGTGGCCGGAGTCCGGGCAGCAATGGCGGTTGGATACCGGTTTCGACAGAGTCTTCGTATATGAGGAGCGCTTCCGCCCTCCCTTGCACGAGATTCCAACGAAGGTGAACGGGACGCCTCGGCTGCCTCGGTCGGGCCAACCCGAGGCCACGAGGACGCTCCATCCCGAGGAACGAGAGTGGCTGGATCAGTTCCGGGAGATGCTCGCCACGCGGTTCGCCGATGTCGTGGTGAACATGGTGCTGTACGGATCGAAGGCGCGAGGCGACGCACGAGAAGACAGCGACATCGATGTGCTTCTCGTCGTGAGCGACGCCGCCGCGCACCTCAAGCGGCCGGTGCGGCAACTGGCACACGAGTTGGCTGCGACGTCGTACGCGTTGCCGTCGATAGTGGCGTACACCGAGGCCGAATGGACACGACTGGGGCGATTGGGCTCTCCTTTCCGGGCCGCGGTGGAACGTGACGGGGTCCCGGTACTGTGAATCGCGAGCTGTTGCTCGCCGAGTGGCGGCGATCCGTCCGGGGGCTGGAGGCAGCCCGACTCCTGGCGCGAGAGGGTTATGCGGAGGATGCCGTCTCACGCACGTACTACGTCATTCTCCACGCGGCGAAGGCTGCATTGCTGGTGCACGATGTGACCGTGGACAGCCACGCCGCACTTCGCCGCCTGTTCGGCGAGCACTTGGTCCGTGCCGGCAGAATCGAACGGGAGTGGTCAGCTCAACTACGCGTCGGCCTCGAAGACCGGCTCGCCGCCGACTATGACCCGGTCCATGTTGTCGCCGCGCAAGACGCTCTACAGGAGGTCGAACGCGCAGCGGCGTTCGTAGCGCGTATTCGCAGCTATCTGCTCGACAACGCGTTGACGGACTCGGATTTGGAATCTGTAATCGTGAATCCCTGACACACGGCTCCCGGGGCCCTCCGGGTCACTCCTCGAAGACCGCGCTTGACAACAGAATTGCTTGCATGCAGTCCTGATGGCAACGAATCTGTTGGTAGACGTGATGGCGGGTTTGGCGCTCGACTGCCTCGCCGCGCCCGGGCCAGACAATGCGGGGCTGGGGACGGGCGCGGGTTGCGCCATCTCTCGGCGTCAGGGAATCACATCGTCGACGACGATCCGTGCGTCGGGACGCGCGAGCGGCGCGACCTTGTCGCCGGCTGCGGCAGTCGGCGACGAGATCCATGCCGGTCGTGTGGCCGACTCCCTCCGGTGTCCTGGCGTTCAGGTCTCCGTCGATGAGTTCCAGCTTGGCGTCAGGCTCGAACGCACCGGCTTCTACGGCACGGTCGTACTCGACCCGGCTCAGGCGGTAGTGACAGATGGGCACGTCCGACGCTGTGGGTCTCGTGGCGGCGCCTCTATCGTAGCGCGGCAACCGGTCTCGACCGCGCAGACTCGATCATCAAGACCCTGAATGCGATCCTGGACCGCACGGAAGGGGCTCACGTGATCGACTATACCGCCGAGCAGCGCTCAGCGGTCAGTCGAATCAGTCCGGGTGCGGTGCGCCGGCACCTCACTCCGGAAGCGCGAACACGTGCAGCGCGTTGCCGGTCTGCGGGTGGTGAACGTCGGGCGCCAGGGCGCGCGGGGCCGCCCGCGGGCTGCCGCCGCCGAGGCCGGTCGCCACGGCGATGTACTGCCTGCCGTCCACGGCGAACGAGATCGGAAAGCCCTGCACGGACGTGCCCAGCCGGGCCTGCCACAGCACCTCGCCCGTCCGCACGTCGAACGCCCGGAACCTGCGGTCGAGGTCCCCGGCGAATGCCAGATCGCCGGCCGTCGACAGCACGCCGGTCAGGAACGGCGCCCGCTGCTCGACGCTCCAGACTTCCTCCAGGGTATCGGCGTCGAACGCGGCGAGCTTGCCGAGCCGGCCCTCCGTATCGGGCATCTCGAAGAAGGGACGCGCGCTCAGGCCCACACCGCCCGAGCCTATCTCGAAGGCGACCTCGCGGGCCGACAGCTCCATGCAGGTCTGCGAGAGCGGGAGGATGAGCAGCCCCGAGCCGGGGTGGTAGCTCATCGGGTGCCAGTTCTTGCCGCCGGCAGTGCTGGGGCACGCCGGTACCAGTTGCTCGAACTGCGCGTCGGCAATGTCCTGGCGGTAGGTGACGGCGCCGGTCTCCGGGTCGATGTGGTCGAAGACGTTCTGGAAGACGGTTTCCTTGTGGCCGAGGAACTCGCCGGTCTCCCGATCCAGCTTCCAGAGGATGCCGTGCTTGCCGGCGCTGAAGACTACCTTGCGGTCGTCCAGGTCGACGAGCACCCGCTCGAAGACCTCGTCGAGGTCGAGGCTCTCGCCGGGGACGTGCTGGAAGTACCACTCCAGCAAGCCGTCGTCCGGCCGCAGGGCGACCGTCGCGCTGGTGTAGAGCGCCGGGTCGTGCACGGTCATGCCCCGGCTTATCGCGACCCACGGCTTCGCCTGCGCCACCCCGAAGTAGACCAGGTCGAGCACGGGATCGTAGCTGCCGGTGATCCAGGTCTCGCCGCCCCCGCGCAGAAAGTTCGGGAGGTTGGCCCAGGTGTTGCCGCCGGGCTCGTCCGAGCGGGCTACGGTGTTGAACCGCCAGAGCTGCTCGCCGCTCGCCGCGTCGTAGGCGCTGATGAAGCAACCCTCGCGGGTGAACTGGCCGCAGCCGCCGAGTCCCTGCACGATCTTGCCGCCGACGATGACCGGTCCGCTGGTGTTGCGGAAGCCCTGGGCGTCGTCGGCGATGCGGGTGGTCCAGACCTCCGCGCCGGTGCGCGCGTCGAGCGCGATCAGCCGCGCGTCGGCCGTCGCCAGGAAGAGCTTGTCCTGGTAGATGGCGAGGTTGCGGCTCGAGCTGGCGAGCTGGCCTTCCTCGACGCTCACCTCGTGCTCCCAGATCAAGTCGCCGGTGCGTACGTCGAGCGCCTGCACCACCGGGCCGAAGTTGGCGAAGTAGAGCACGCCGTCGTGCGCGATCGGCGAGGGCGCGTTGCGTCCGCCCTCGTTCATGGCCCACATCCACTGCAGCTCGAGTTCGCCGACGTTGTCCCGCGTGATCGAGGTGAGCGGGCTGTGGCTCCAGGCCTGGTAGTTCCGCCGCACCATCAGCCAGTCGCCCGGAGGCGTGTCGCGCAGCAACTCGTCGGTCACCGGCGTGAAGTTCTCCACCTCGCCCGCCACGGTCACGCCGCCCGCCACGGCGGCCGCCGCCGTGCGCGTGTCGGGCCGCCGCGCCCGGCCCTGGGCCGCCGCGGTAATCGTCGGCGCGGCTGTTTCCCCTGTCGCTACCGCGCCGATCGTGACGTCGGTGGCCGCCGTCAGCGCCTGGTCCCCCGCCGGCGCGCCGTTCGCCTGCAGCAGGTAGGCGACGATATCGACATAGGTCTGGTCCCCGAGGCGGCCCGGCCGGTCGGGGGGCATCGTTAGCCGGATGCGCTCGACGAGATCCTGCGGGGTAAGGTCTCCCCAGAAGTTCAGGAAGTTGGGGCCGGCCAGCGGCGGGGACTCGAAGTTGCCCCGCAGGTCGGTCCGATGGCAGATGGCGCAGCTCCGCGTGTAGTCGGCGCGGCCGTTCTCGGCCTGCTCCGCGGTATGGATGCCGTCCTGCGCGGGCTGCCCGGCTGCGAGGGCGGCCGGGGCGGTGAGACCGCCGGCGACGCACAGTGCGGCCGTCGCTATGAGCAGGCGTCGGTGCGAGTCTTGCGCTGAGATCATCTCTTTAGTTCCTTCCCTTACTGCCGCCCGCGGTGGTCGTTACCGCCGAGGATTCCAACGCTTTCCCCTCGAAGCCGCACTGGCCGGCCCACGCTCTTGCCGCCCGCAACCGCTCCGCTACGAGTAGATCATGAACTCCAGGAGGTTGCCGTCCGGGTCGCGAACGTAGCGGCTCATTCCACGCACCGTCCCGAGGGCGCGTCCGCCGTCCCGCATGCCCGAGCCGATGATCTCGGCCCCCGCTCGATCCAGGGCGGCCATCAGCGATTCCTCCGAGCCAGACCATACGAAGCAGAAGTCGCCGCACGGCGGCGTCGCGGCGGGCGCCCGCAGCGACGCGGGGGTTGCCCTTTGCCACGACGCCGGCCGGTGGAAGTTGATCTTCTGGTCGCCGAAATGGACCGAGACCCTGCCGGCGGTCTCCATCACGTGCACGCCGAGGGCCCGATAGAACGTGATCATCTCCTCCGTGTTCTGCATCGGGACGGCGACGTGATCGAAGCTGCTGATCGCACCTTCCTGTGCGCGCACGCCCGAGCCGCCGGCTGGGGAGGCGGAAGCCGCGACGGTCGTGCCGGCAACGAGCCGCTCGAGGAACTTTCGGCGACCGTGGCGTTGTCGGGTCGGCTGCACCATCTCCACGTCTCCCATGAACAAAGCAGCCCGTGGCCAAGCCACGGGCTGGTAGACGAAACGGTCAAGAAGGGTGCGACGCTTGGTCTTCTGCGGCGCAGATTCCCGGCTCAGCGCGCCCCCAATCCGTGAAGGAGATCCCCTGTTGCCCGAGTTGCCTCGTCACTGACCTCCGGGCGGCGGCGGGCGAACCTCGTGAGCGGCGTCTGGCCGCGTCTGTTCTCCGCGTTCACGTTGGCGCCGCTTTCCGTCAGGAACGCCACGACGCCGGGGAAGCCCTTGTCGACGACGTAGTGCAGCGCGGTGTTGCCGTCCTCGTCGACGGCGTTGACGTCGCTACCCGCCTCGGCCGCCATCCTGACTGCTTCCAGCGTGCGGCGTTCGTCGTACAGTTCGTGCTGTGCCGCCGGAAGGCGGATCAAGGCACGGTCCCGGCGGTCCCACGTCCCGTACCGCCAGCCGGCGCCCGCCGCCAGCGATACCGGTGTCCAGCCGTTCTTCAGCGGCAGCGCGGCATCGGCGCCTGCGTCCAGCAGGACGCGCATGATCTCGATCTCGATGAACTTCGCCGCCAGGGCGAAGGGGGTCGCGCCGAGCAGGTGCTCGCCCAGATACAGGACCTGCCCGTTGCGTGCGACCCGTGTGCCTTGCGTGATCTGGGCGTTCGGACTGGCGCCGTGGTCCAGGAGCGCTTCGACGACCTTCAGGTCGCCCTGCAGCACGGCGGCATGCAACGCGGCATAGCCGACGATGGCGGCATTCGGGTTCGCACCCCGGTCCAGCAGTAACCGCGCCAGCGCTCCGTGGCCGCTGTGCGTCGCCACGACCAGCGCGCTGGCGCCGTCCGGGCCCGTGTCGTTGACGTCGGCCCCCGCGGCCAGCAGGAGATCCGCCGACTCGACGTCGCCCACCCTTGCCGCAAACAGCAACGGCGTGAAACCTCCGATGTCGGTCTCTTCCGCATCGCTCCCGAGGCTTCGGCTGCGCTCGCCGTACCGGAGGTCCGACTGCAGGCGGCGGCTGATCACCTCGCGCCTGATGCGCGATCGCGCGTTGGGGTCGGCCCCGTGATCGAGCAGGAGCCGCACGACGGCCGGGTGGCGTTGCGCGGTGGCCCACATCAACGCGGTCTGGCTCTCCGACGCCTCCCGGGCATCCACTTCCACGCCGCGGCTCAGGAGCGCGTTGACGGCGTCCACGCTCCCGGTGCGCGCACAGGCCATCAGCGCGGTCTCCCCGGTAGTCAGGGTCGCCCGCGCGTCGGCGCGGGCCGCCAGCAGCCGCTCCACCATCGGCCCGCTCGCGTTCGCGCAGGCGAGCCAGAGAGGCGTGACCTCGTAGGCGTTGGCGGCGTCGACGCCGGCGCCAGCGCGGATGAGCAACTCCGCGGTCTCGTGGTCGTCCCAGTAGACGGCCCAGTGAAGCGCCGTCGCACCGTCCCCCTGGGTGGCATTCACGTCGGCCCGGTCTGCCAGCAAGGCAGGCAAGGCTTCCCATCTCTGCGCCTTGACGGCCTCCACGAGGCGCAGGTCGTCGCTCGCGGCCTGGAGGAGACCCCCGCCGCTCAGGGTGACGAGACCGGCGACGGCCGCCAGCCGGTATGTCCACGAGCGGCCCCGCCACCGGATGCGCTTGCGCGTCGTCATCGTCCTTCTCACTGTTCAGGCGTTCGACCACTGTTCAGGCGTTCGACCAGCGGTCCCAGGAGCCCCTGTACGGGCTCCCGGGTCGGTTCGCGTTCGAGTCAGACCCCGACCAGGCGCTCGCGTCTTGGCCCGGCAGAGATCCGCGGCAGCCCGCCGGTGCTGTTGCTCACCCGCTCCACCGGCATGCCGAACTTGTCCAGCAGCGCGACGTGCAGGTTCGCCAGCGGCGCACCGTCCGGATACACGAGGTGTTGGCCGCCCTTGATCTGCCCGCCTCCGCCGCCCGCCAGAAGGATCGGCAGGTTCCGCGGCGAATGGGCGTTGCTGTCGCTGAACCCGGCGCCGTAGACGATCGTGACGTGGTCGAGCAACGACCCGTCACCGTCCGGCGTCGATCGCAACTTCTCGAGGAACGACGCGAACAGCGACATGTGATAGGTCTGGATCTTCGTCAGCTTTGCCAGCGTCTCCGGGATGTTCTTGTGATGCGAGAGCGGATGATGCGCCTCGAACACCCCGGCTTCCGGGTAGGTCCGGCCGCTCAGCTCGTGGCCGATCATGAAGGTGATGACCCGCGTCCGGTCCGACTGGTAGGCCAGCAACTGCAGGTCGTACATCAGCGCCGCGTGCTCGGCGAAGCTCGCCGGGACGCCCAGCGGCCGCGTCGCCGTCGGCGCATCCTCGTCGTCCTGCCGCCCCGCCAGCTCGATGCGCCGCTCGACGTCGCGGACCGCATCGAGGTACGCGCCGACCTTGACGCGGTCGCTCGGACCGAGGCGCCGCGACAGCCGCGCCACGTCCTCGCTCACCGCGTCGAGAATGCTGCGCTGCTCGCGCATGCGGGCCCGGCGCACTGCCGGATCCGTGCTCTCGGTGTCGCCGAACAACCGTTCGAAGACCGCCCGCGGATTGTGCTCCATGGGCAGCGGGGTCGACGCGCTGCGCCACGAGACCGTGTACGAGAACGAGCAACTGAGGTCGCCGCTGCACGAGCCCGCGAAGTTGGCGCCCTCCAGGCCGATCTCGAGCGATGCCAGCGGGGTGTGCTGCCGCAGCTCGTCCGCCAGCCGCTGATCCAGCGAGAGGACCGCCTTCCGGTTCCAGGCCTCCGGCCGGTCCGGCATCTCGGCCGTCAGGAACCAGGTCGAGGCGCGGGCATGCGGCCCGCGGCCCGTTCCCCGCGGCGTCTCGAGCCCCGACAGCACGGTCAGCCGGTCGCGAAACGGCGCCAGCGGCTGCAGAATCGGTGTGAGCTCGAAGCCGGCCCCCGCGGTCGCCGGCGTCCAGTTCTGCATCACCATGCCGTTCGGCACGTAGACGGCGCCGAACCGCAGCGCCGGTTTCGCCGCCGATCTGCCCAGCGCGGTCAGCGCCGGCACCATGCCGTCCAGCAACGGCAGGGCCAGGGTGGCGCCGATGCCCCGCAGGACCGTTCGCCGAGGGATCGCCTTCTTGGTAACGAACATCATGACTCCGACCTCCTCATCTGGAACGGCATGCTCTCGACGAGCTCGAGAATGATGGACGACCAGCGGTAGTCGTCGTCCGCCGCCGCCGCGACGATCCGCCGGATGGCCGGCTGATCGGTGTATTCGACGCCGCGCCCAAGCGCGTACGTCAGCAGCTTCTCCGTGACGGTTCGCATCACGCTGACTTCGTTGCGCAACAACGCGTCCCGCAAGCTCGCGGCCCCTTCCACGACGCTCCCGTCGACGAGCGTGCCCGACGCGTCGATGGGCGTGCCGGCCTCGCTCGTGGTCCGCCAGCGCCCGATCGCGTCGAAGTTCTCGAGCGCGAAGCCCGGCGGGTCCATCATCCGATGGCACGCCGCGCACGCCGGATTCGCCCGGTGCTGTTCCATCTGCTCTCGGATCGACAGTGCCGCACGCCCGCGGAGGTCCTCCTCCAGGGACGGCACGTCGGGAGGCGGCGGCGCCGGCGGCATGCCCAGGATGTTGTCGAGCAGCCACTTGCCCCGGAGGACCGGGGAGGTCCGGGTGGGATAGGCGGTGAGCGTCAGCAGACTGGCGTGTCCCAGCAGACCCGCTCGACCGCCGCCGTCGACCGTCACGCGCCGGAACCGCTCGCCGTACACGCCCGGAATGCCGTAGTGGCGCGCCAGGCGCTGGTTCACGAACGTGTAGTCGGCGGTCAGCAGTTCCATCAGGCTGCGGTCTTCGCGCAGTTGGCTTCGCAGGAACAGCTTCGTTTCCTGCTCCATGTCCGCCCGGAGGTTCTCGTCGAACTCGAAGAACACCTCGAAGTCCGGCTGCACGCCGCCCAGGCGGTCCAATTGCAGCCACTGACTCGCGAAGTTGTCGACGAGCGCCGTCGAGCGAGGGTCGGCCAGCATGCGGCGCACCTGCCGCTTGAGCACGGCCGGTTCATGGAGTCGACCCTCCTCGGCCACGGTGAGCAACTGCTCGTCGGGAATGCTGCTCCACAGGAAGAACGACAACCGGGAGGCCAGCTCCAGGTCGCTGAGGGGATAGGCCGTCCCGTCCGCGATGTCCACCGGGTCGGCCTCTACCCGGAACAGGAAATCGGGTGCGACCAGCAGGCGCTCGAGCGCCTTCTGCATGGCCCCTTCGAAACCGTGTTCATCGCGGTTGGACGTGTAGAAGGTCAGCAGCCTCGTGACCTCGTCCTCCGTCACCGGGCGCCGATAGGCCCGCCGCGCGAGCGCGGACAGAATCTGCCTCGCGCAGGGCTCGTCGTCCGCTCCGCTCGTTGGGCGGCACGTGAAGATCCGTCGCCGGCTCGGCGTGTCGCCGGGCCCCGTTGCGTCGTACGGGCCGGTCAGATCCACGCGCTCGACCGCCGCGTTGCCGTAGTAGAAGCCCTCGCCGCTGAGCGAGAAGCCCGACAGGCGCCGTTCGAGGATTCCCGTCGGCTCCGAGCGGACGTTGGCGAAGGTCACGCCCAGCACACGCGTCCCCGCCTGCGCCGGGAAGCGAACCACCAGGCCCGCGTCCGCGCCGCCTGACAGGTAGTCCTCCCATTCGGGGTCGCCGCGGATGGTGCCGAAGAACGTGTAGGCCGACGGATAGCCTTTCCGGTCCGCATCCCCGATCGTGAAGCGCTTGACCAGCGCGCCGTCGAGGCGGACGTCGAGCTGCTGCGGCTTGCCCATCCCGATGATGTAGTCGTAGATCTGGCGACGCAGGCGGATCCGGACCTCGTACTGGCCATCGAGCGGGAAGTGGTAGCGGATGGCCATTCCCCCTCGCGACCCGAACGGCAGGTCTTCGCTCATGCGGTCGTCCTGGTACAACAACCGGGGCGTGCTGTACGTGGCCGGGGCGAATCCGGGCCCGATCGTCGGGTCGCCCACGGCCAGACGACTGATCCGATTGGCTGCCACGAGGTAGCGCTCGAACAGCGCCGGCGACACCGACAGCACGTCGGCGTTGGTCGCAAAACCCTGCTCGTCCACGTCGTCGGCGGGAAAGAGCAGCGTTTCCTCGTCGACTTCGAGCGCCAGCAGATCGCGGATCGCGTTGATGTATTCGGCGCTGGTCAGCCGCCTAACGGCGGGTCGGCCCGGATCGGGCCTGGCCGCCGCCGCGCGGTCCAGCTCGGTTTCCAGCCACGTGACGAAACCGTCGTAGGTTTCCTCGTCAGGTCGCGGCCGGCCCGCGGGCGGCATCGCCCGGGCGTGCAGCTTGCGGACCACCTTCTCCCAGACCTCGGCGCCCGCACCCACGTCCGCCACGGTGAGCTCCTCGAAGGACACCGGCACCGTGCCCCGCGCGAGCAGCCTCTCGTTGTGGCAGGCGAGACAGTACCGGCCGAGGAACGTGGCGTGGGGAGCCGCCGACTCCGCCGGCGCCCGGGAAGGTGGGAGCTGAGGACCGGCGGCTTGCGCGTAGGCGCCGGTCCCGATGAGGACCAGCAACCCCGCAGTCCATACGGTGAGGCGCCACGTCATCGTAGCCTCCTCTCGCATGCCCGGCGAATCGGGTCCGCGATCGCGCGCGTGCCCCGCCCGGCCGGACAGCAGAGAAACCGCGTGGCCGGATGCGAATTCCCCCGCGATGATGGGCGAAGGTCGCAGGTCTGTCAAGGCGCGAACGGTCCCGTCTTGATTACGGGATCCGCCGGTGATAGCGTCGCTCCCACCATGAAAGCTGGACTGACTCGGCGGAGCCTGTTGCAGAGCGCGTTCGCGGCCGGCGGCTTGCTCGGGATCGGGGCCGCGTCGCCGATCGCCGTGAGCGCGCGGCGGGCGCAGCGGAGCGGCGCATCCCGAACCGACCCGGCCGCATCCCTCAGCCGCCAGTTCGCCCGGTGGGTCGTCGACCTGCGGTACGAGGATCTCCCGCCGGAGGTGGTCGACCGCGCCAAGGGGCTCACGCTTCACAACCTCGCGTCGGCCCTGCTCGGCTCGCAGCTACCCGCGGGCCGCGACGCCATCGAGCTCGTCACCGCGGAAGAAGCCGGGGTCCCCAACGGCGTCACCGTCATGGTGAACGGTATGACCGCCACCAAGGCGGGCGCCGTCTTCGCCAACGCGGAGCTGATGCTGGCCGGGGGGAAGTGGGACACGTTCCGGATGCTCACGCATCCCGGCACGTGCATCATCCCGTGTGCCTTCGCCGCCGCGGAGACCGAGGAGGCCTCCGGTCGGGACTATATCGTCGGCATGGTCGCGGGCTACGAGGTCATGCAGCGGATGGCCGCCGATTTCATTCCGACGCTGATGGCGCGCGGCTTCCACGCCGGTCCGGTGTTCGGCATCTTCGGTGCCGCCGTCGCGGCCGCCAAGGTCATGCGCCTGAGCGAGGACGAGCTGACGAACGCCATCGGGCTCTGCGCGAACCTGGCGGGCGGCAATCTCGAGAGCCGCGGCCTGCGGGAGAGCGCCGCGGCGCGCAATGCCATGCTCGCGGTGGCGCTGGCGCGGCAGGGCCGCCAGGCGGGCGAGGCCGCCCTGGAGGGCGACGCCGGCTTCTACCATGCGTATGCCGGCAACAACCGTGGCGATCTCACCTACAGCTTCGTCGGCGACACCCGCACGAGCCTGGATGCGCTCACCGCCGGGCTGGGCGAGGAGTGGCTGTTCCTGGAGACGCTCTACCGCATCTATTCCACGGCCGGTTACAACATCGCCCACGTCGACGTCACGGCGCAGCTCTGCGAGGAGCACGACATCCGCTACGAGGACGTCGACCGGGTCGAGGCGGTGGTGAACTGGCTGGAGACGCAGTACCCCAGCCCCGCCTTTCCCGTCCGGCGAGAGGACCTCGGGGAGGCGACGGTGGGCAGCACGCGCTACCACACGGCGTATGGGGTCGTGCGGCGCGGTCTGCCGGTGCTGCCGGGGGCGCCGGACCCGCCGGAGGTGCTCGACCTGATGACGCGGGTCACGATCATCCCGTCCCACGAGATGACGCTGTTCGGCCCGCGGATCACCATCTTCACGAAGGACGGGCGCAGCTACACGAAGCAGGCCACCGGACGCGAGTTCATCTGGGACTTCGACGAGGAGGTGCGCCGCATCGGCGACGTCGTTCCGGGCATTCCCATTTCGGCGGCGCAGTTCGAGGAGATCGTCGCGACCTGCCGCGATCTGGACCGGGCCGACCGGGCCGACCGGCTCGTCCGGTTGACGGTGCCGTAGGCCGCGGCCGCGCGCCGGGGGTGTGCAGCGGCCAGAAGGCCGCGCTTCGAGGCGGCACGGGTCTGCGGGTCGCGGAGGATGCATGCTGGGAGTCCTGACCGCTCGTCGGGCTGGTTGCCAACGCTGCGGGCCGGCAGGTTCGGTCCGTGGGTCGGAGGAGACAGGATGGAGAAGCAGCGAGTAGTGAATTCCCTGGGTGTAGGACCAGTTGCCGGCTCCCTGGCTGTTGCGGTGGCGGCCGGCCTTGTCCTGGCAGCGGGCGGCACGGCCGGTGCGGCGCCGCAGAGCGCCCGGAGCGGCGATCCGGGGGACGTGACCTGCCGGATCGAGCAGGCGCCGATGCGCGACGGCGTCGAGCTGGCGACCGAAGTGTACCTGCCGCCGGGCGAAGGACCGTTTCCGGTGATCCTGCAGCGGACTCCCTACAACCGCCGCTCGCCCAGTCCCGGCAGCGACTGCGACGCAGCCGTCGGCCGCTACTTCGCCGCGCGCGGCTACGCCTTGCTGAACCAGGACACGCGCGGACGCTACCGCTCGGGGGGCGAGTTCGACGCCATGCGCCAGGAGCCGCCCGACGGCTACGACGCGGTCGAATGGGCCGCGGCCCAGCCGTGGTCCAACGGCAAGGTGGGGATGATCGGCGGCTCCTACGTCGGTCTCACGCAGTGGCAGGCAGCCGGCGAGACCCCGCCGCACCTGGTGGCCATCGCGCCGCACTACAGCTCGTCCGACTACCACAAGGGCTGGACCTACCAGGGCGGCGCGTTCGACCTCTGGTTCGCGCAGAGCTGGACGGCGCAGACGCTGGCCCCGGATACCCTGCAGCGCCGGCTGGAAGCGGCCGGCATGCCGCTGGAGCAGGTGGTGCAGGAGGTCGAGGCGTTCGTGGCGGAGGGCCGCGAGAACCTGCTCGACGACTGGCTCTGGCAGTTGCCCCTGAAGGACTTCGCCGGGTTCCGTCGCAACGGCAACCTCGCCGCCTACTACGACGAGTGGCTCGCCCGGCCGGACTACGACGATTACTGGGCGTTGCTGGACGTCGAGGCGAAGTACCCGAGTATCACGGTGCCCGCGCTCATCACCGGCGGCTGGTACGACATCTTTCAGGAGGGCACGATCCGCAACTTCATGGGGATGCGGGAGGAGGGCGGATCCGACGCCGCGCGCACCGGCACGCAACTCGTCATTCGGGCGCTCTGTCACGCCTGTCCGGCTGACACCACGGCGGGCGAGATCGACTTCGGCCCCGACAACGTCCTGGACCTGAACGCAGCCTGGGCGCGCTGGTTCGACTATTGGCTGAAGGGCATCGCCAACGGCGTCGCCGACGATCCGGCGGTGCGGCTGTTCGTGATGACCCCGCCGGACCAGGGGACGGCGGGCGGCGGCTTCTGGATCGAGGCGGACGAGTTCCCGCTGCCAGACGCGGTCGAGACGCGTTTCTACCTGCGGAGCGGCGGCCACGCTAACTCGGCGGCCGGTGACGGCGTGCTCAGCACCGACGGTCCGGGTGGGGAGCCGGACGCCTACGTCTACGACCCGCGCGAGCCGGTGCCCACCGTGGGCGGCAACATGTGCTGCCGCAACGACCTGCTGGCCTCCGGCGCGTTCGACCAGCGTGGGGTGGAGCGGCGCGGCGACGTGCTCGTCTACACCACCGAGCCGCTGGAGGAGGATCTGACGGTGATCGGCCCGGTGCAGGTGGAGCTGTGGGCGGCCTCGTCGGCCCGCGACACCGACTTCACCGCCAAGCTCGTGGACGTGCACCTCGACGGTTACGCGCACAACGTCTCCGAGGGCATCGTCCGCGGCCGGTTCCGCAACTCCGACTACCTGGAGTCGTGGCTCACGCCGGGCGCCGTGCACGACTACACGATAGACATGGGCTATACGGCCACCGTGTTCCGCAAGGGGCACCGGATCCGGCTGGAGATCAGCTCGTCGAACTTCCCGCACTTCGATCGCAACCTGAACACCGCGACCGTCTTCGGGGAGGGCGCCGAGCCGCAGCCTGCCACGCAGCGGGTGCTGCACGACGATCTGCACCCGTCGCAACTCGTGTTGCAGGTGGCGCCGGATGTCCGCGTGCCGTAGGCGCACCGTGCTGCTCGCCGCGCTCTGGTTCCTCGCGGGAGGCGAGAGCGCGGCGCAGCCGCAACCGATTGTCGAGCGTGTCGATGTCGCCCGCGTGATCATCGACGTGCGCGTCGTCGACGACGACGGCCGGCCGATCCGGGGGCTGGAACCGGACGATTTCGAGGTACGGATCGACGACGAGCCGGTCCGCGTCGAATCGGCGTTCTGGGTCGGAGATGATCCGGGGAACGACGCGAGCGACGGCGCGCTGGCGAGGGAGAACCTCCGTTCAACGGAGATCGCCGGCTTTCTCGAACCGGCGGACCGCGGCCAGTTGATCGTCTTCGTCGTGCAGAAGAGCTTGGTGCACAGCCGGGCGCTGGGACTCCTGCGCGTCATGATGTTCAGCGATCGGCTGCTGGCGGGGATCACGCCCGCGGATCGGGTTGCCGTCGTGTCGTTCGACTCCCACCTGAAGATCTGGGTCGACTTCACCGACGATCTCGACCGCGTCGAGACGGTGCTGGCCGAAGAAATCATGTTCGGCCGGCCGCCCGTCCTGGAGCCGGATGGCGAGCCGTCGCTGCTGGCGAGGCTCAGCCAGGACGAGGGGCGGCGGACCTGGGAGATCCAGGAAGCCATGCAACTGTTGGGCGAAGCCCTCGAGCCGCTGCCCGGCGCCAAGTCGGTCGTCCTGATCGGCTACGGCTTCGGGGACCTCCGGGTCGTGCTGGGGATGGTGGGGTCGAGGCTCGACGACCGCTACGACGAGGCGCGGGCGGCGCTGGAGGCGGCACGCGCCTCGGTCTTCACGCTCGACGTCACGCAGGCCGACTATCACACCTTCGAGCACGGGCTGCAGATGGTGGCGGAAGACACGGGCGGGTTCTTCGTACGCACCTACCAGAGACCGCCGCGGCGCGCGCTCGAGCGGGTAGCCAACGCCATCGCCGGCCGCTACGTGCTGTTCACGGAACGGCCGGACGTCGAGCCGGGCGAGTACCCCATCGAGGTCGATGTGGCCGACGTCGATGGGACGGTACTGGCCCGCAGCACCTACGTCGCGCGGTAGGAGCGCGGCACGGTCACTTCGTCGCTGCTGCTCGGCTCGACGAGACTCTCTGGCCAGGACAAATCGCTTGCGGCTCCGATTGCCGCCCATCCGGGCGGGACCAGAGTCTGGTCGTTCTACGGCGCAGACTTCTACCGCGCCGCTTCCGCCGCCGCGGCGTCCTCGGCGCGCGAGCCGGTCAGCATGTTGAACAGCCCGTAGTTCCCCTCGTGACAGGCGTACTCGAACACCGGGCCCGCGGAACGCGCCATCGGCAGCGACCCGCTCCAGGGGCGCGTCCACGTGTTCGGATCGGTCACCGTGAACTCGTAGCCGAGCGTGTCGGGTCCGACGCGCGTGAAGCGCTCGATGACGTGCAGCTCCTCGCTCAGGTTCGCGTTGAAGTTGCGAATGAAGGCGTGGCGGTTGAAGTGCGTCGTCTCGACCACGAGCGTGTCGCCCTCCCAGTGGCCGCGCGAGTCGCCCGCGAACTGCCGGATGGCCGGGTCGATGTGCGGGCGTCCGTCGAGAAGGATGAAGCGCACGTCGTGGATGTGCTCCTGCAGAATCGCCACGAAATCAGGGTTCTGCACGATCTGGTAGTGGTTGTTGTAGGCGGTGGGGAACGACGGGATGCCCCGGTACCACAGGCAGCGGTCGCCGCCGTCCAACTGCGTGTAGGTGTCGGTGGGCAGCCGCCCGCCGCGCACGTCGGCCAGCCGCGCCGCCTCGTCCGACGCCAGCCATGCAGCGACCTCCGGGGTCGGTTCCGGCAGCCGGCCGTTCGGCGGGTCGGTGACGATCGACGTGCGCCGGGTCGGCAGTACCGTCGTGCCGCGCTCCATCCAGAAGTTGTTGTAGGAGCCGGGGGCGCCGTCGACGCCGCGGTCGACGTTGCCGTTCGGGTCGGCCGCGGTGCGGAGCGCGGGCCGGGCGGCCAGATCGGCGTTGCGGTCCGCCGCTTCCTGCTCGATGCGCGCTGCCTCTTCCTCGGTCAGGAATTCCTGGTCGGCGAGCGACGCCGGCCGCTGGAAGGGGGTCAGCGTGGAGTTGTTCCATATGCCCTGCAGGTCGGGATCGCCCCAGGGCGTCCGCGGGGACCCTGTGTCCGACTGCGCGGCGGTCAGGCCGGGGGCCAGCGCCACACACGCGATCACGGCGAGTATCACGGCCAGGCAGCGGTTGCTCATCGGATCCTCCTTCGGTCTTCACGAATCTTGACACAGGACGGGCGCGGGCGTGCCCCCGGCGTCGTCGACGGCTGCGGGGCCGGGTCGTAGCATCGGCTCGACCGCGGTCGTGGTACCGTCGTGTCCTCGGGCCGCAGCAGCCGCGCCGCATGATCGTGGCCGTGGCGCCGCGTGGTAAGGTCCCCGCCATGGGCTGCTGCGAGGCGACCAATCCGAACCTGCTGGGGGCGGTTACCCGGTCGGGACGGAAGTCGGAGCCCGCGGGGGAGCACTGGCCCGCGCCGGGCGCCGCCTGGGACCGCCGCACCACGCTCAAGAGCCTGGCGGGCGCCGCCGGCGTCATCGCCGTCAGCGGCTGCGCCCGGGAGCTCGACGACGGGATGACCGGCGTCCGCCTCGCCTTCTGCGGCCAGCTTCTGTGCGTCGTCCCGTATGAAGTCTCGCGAGTGCGGGGGCACTTCGCCGAGCAGGGGCTGGCCGTCGAGTTGGTCTACACCCGCGGCGGCAACGCGGCGATGCAGGCGCTGGTGGGCGGCGCGGTCGATTATGCGGGCACCTCGTTCGACGTCGCGCTGCAGGCGTCCGCCAACGGGGCGCCGATCCGCCGCGTGGCGTCCACCGGGCGGTTGCCGCTGTTCGCGCTGGCAACGGCTCCGGCGCAGGCGGGCGTCATCGACTCGGTGGCGGCGCTCGAAGGCCGGACGGTCGGGATTTCCGCCCTGGGGAACGCCGATCACGCCCTGCTGCTGTATCTGCTGGATCAGGCCGGCGCCGATGTAAACGCCGTGCAGTTCGCGGCCATCGGCACGAACGTGTTCGACGCCCTGCGAATCGGTCAGGTCGCCGCCGCAATGCTGCAGGAGCCGGCGTTGTCGCTGATCGTCGAGGCGGGCGGGCGCGAGCTGGTCAACTTCATGGAAATAGACGAGGCGCGGCGTCATCTCGGCGGTCCCTATGCGTTCATGGGGGTCTCGGTGCGGGCGGCCGAGCGCGACGGACGTCGGCCCGAGATACGCAGGCTGGCCGCCGGCCTCGCCGCGGGCCTGGTCGATACGCGGACCCTGCCGCCGGCCGAAGTTGTCGCCGCGCTGCCGGAGGCGCTCGTCGCGGGCGGGGACATCGACCGCCTCGAGAGAGTCATCGAGCGCTACCGCCAGTCGCTGTACCCCGAGCGCGTCGACGTGGACATCGAGGCGGCTGCGCGGGTGATGCGCGCCCAGGAGGTCGCGGGCCTGCTCGAGCCGGGACAGGTGGATCTGGATACCCTGCTCGACGCCGGCGCGCTCGCCGGATAGGTGCGCACGCGGACGACCATGCTGCGGGTCAAGGGGCTGGCGGTCGGTTTCGGCGGCGAGCCGGTGCTCGACGGCATCGACCTCGACGTGGCGGCGGGGGAGTTCGCCACCCTCATCGGTCCCTCCGGCTCCGGCAAGACGAGCATCCTGCGGGTCGTGACCGGTCTGCTGGAGCCGTCGCGCGGCACCGTCGATCTCGACGTCGGGGTGCGCGACGTCGGCTTCCTGTTCCAGGACGACGCGCTGCTGCCGTGGCGCACGGCACGGCAGAACGTGGCGCTGGGGCTGCGCATCCGGGAGGTCGCGCCGGACGCGGCCGACGAGCAGGCCGAGCACTGGCTGCAAGTGCTGGGGCTGGCCGGCTACGGCGACCGCTATCCGGGACAGCTCTCCGGCGGCCAGCGCAAGCGGGTGGCCATCGCCCAGGTGCTGGCGCTGCGGCCCCGGCTGCTGCTGATGGACGAGCCGTTCGCGGCTCTGGACGCCATCGTCCGGACGCGCATCACGCAAGAGCTCCTGGAGTGGGTCGAACGCGAGCGGCTCACCGTGCTGCTCGTGACCCACGACCTCGAAGAGGCGATCAGCGCTTCCGACGTCGTGCACGTGCTGGGGCAGGGGCCGCGCGCCGCGATCCGCGCCACTCACCGCGTCGGGATTCCGCGGCCGCGGCGCGTGCTCGAAGCGCGGGGGCACCCGGCCTTCGGTCCACTCCTGCGGCGGCTGTGGGACGAGCTGGCCGCGGAACGGTCGCAGGCACGGTCCAAGGAGGCGGTCACCCCATGAAGGGCGGGTGCCGGTCTCCAATAGTGGGCTGTCATGCAGCCGACTTCCCGTCGGCCGACGCCAACCCTGCGGCTGCCGGGGAACGGGGCGGCGGTACGGACAGGTTCGTGCAGGACATTCCGGCAGTGGTGGATCCACGCCGTCGCGCTGCCGAGCGGCAGGTGACGTCATGAAGCGCTGGCACGCGTCTCCGCCCGTGCGCCGCAGCGTGGCGCTGCTGCTCCTGCTGGCCGTGTGGGAGACGGCGTCCCGTGGCGGCGCGCTGGACCCGTTCTATGCGCCCCCGCCGTCGGCCGTCGCGGAAGTCATGTTCACCCTGGCCGCCGGCGGCGACCTGTGGCCGCACCTGGGAGCGACGGCAACCGCCGCGTTCGCCGGCCTGCTCGTCGGCCTCGTGCTCGGTATCGCGCTCGGCTTCGCCGCCGCGCTGGCGCCGCCCGTCGCCGACCTGCTCGAGCCGGTGATGATCCTGCTCAACGCCATCCCCCGCGTCATCCTGGCGCCGCTGTTCGTCATCTGGCTCGGCATCGGCCTCGCCTCGAAGCTGGCGCTCGCCACCATCCTCGTCGCCGTGCTCATCTTCTTCGCGGTCTACAACGGCGTCCGAGAGGTGGACCGGCGGCTGGTGGAGCGAGTCCGCACGCTGGGCGGCGGACGCCGGACCCTGGTGCGCGAGGTGTACGTCCCGTCGGTCACGAGCTGGGTGATGGGCAGCTTCAAGGTCGCCGTCGGGTTCGCATTCACCGGCGCCGTGGTGGGCGAGTTCGTCGCGTCCAGCCGCGGGCTGGGCTACCTGCTGCAGTTCGCGCAGAGCACCTACAACGCCGCGCTGACCATCGCCCTGATTGTCATCATCATGGGGATCGTCCTGCTGCTGTTCGCCTGCGCCGAACGGATCGAGCGGCGCCTGCTGCGCTGGCGCTATCTGTGAGGAGGAGAGTCGCAATGATCCGTCCGACGCCACGCCAGCCGGGTCAGGTGCGGCCGTACCGCGGGTTGTTGGGGAACTGGTGGCTCCTCGTCCCCGCGCTGGTCTTCGGCGCGTGGCGGGCGGCCGGCGCGCAGCACGGCACCGAAGACGTGGGCACGGGCGACGTGACGCTCTTCTTTCTGGCCCTGGCCGCCATCCTGGTGGCCGCGAAGGTCGGGGGCGAGCTGATCGAGCGATTGAACCAGCCCGCCGTGCTCGGCGAGCTCGTCGTCGGGATCATCCTGGGCAACCTCGCGCTGGCCGGCATCGGGGTCTTCGAGCCGCTGCAGACCGCCCCGTTCCTGCCCATCGCGGCCGAGATCGGCGTGGTCCTTCTGCTGTTCCAGGTGGGGCTGGAGAGCGAGCTCGACGAGCTGCTGGCGGTGGGCGCCTCGGCCGTCGCGGTGGCGGTGCTGGGCGTGGTCGCGCCGGTCGCGCTCGGCTACGCGCTGTCGTCCGTCTTCCTGCCGGGCGGCGCGGCGTGGTACGTGCATCTCTTTCTGGGGGCCACGCTGGCGGCGACGAGCGTCGGGCTGACCGCCCGCGTGCTCAAGGACATCGGCAGGCTGGATGCGCCCGAGTCGAACCTCATCCTGGGCGCCGCGGTGGTGGACGACATCCTGGGCCTGATCGTGCTGGCGATCGTCCTCGGACTGGTGCACGCGGCCGATGCCGGGGGCGCGATCGAGATTTCCGCGGGGCCGATCCTGCTGATCGTCCTCAAGGCGGTCGGCTTCCTGGGCGGGTCGGTCATCGTCGGCCGGCTGCTTTTCGTCCCGCTCATGCGGCTCGTCCGCCTGGCCCGCTCGCCGTCCGTGCCGGTGGTCCTCGCCGTCGCCTATTGCTTCCTGATGGCGGCGCTGGCCGAGCTGGTCGGCCTGGCCGACATCGTGGGCGCGTTCACCGCGGGACTGGTGGTCAACGACGAGATCGGCAGGTTCTTCGGCGAGAAGAAGGAGCTGTACCGGATCGACGCCTCCATCACGCCGGTCAGCACGATCTTCGTGCCGGTGTTCTTCGTCTACATGGGCCTGCGCGTGGACCTGGCCGCTTTCGCTTCGCTGGAGGTCATCGTCTTCGCCGTCCTGTTGAGCATCGTGGCGATCGCGAGCAAGCAGGTCTGCGCGCTGGGCGTCTTCCAGCGGGGCCTCAACCGCTGGGTCGTCGGCATCGGCATGATTCCGCGCGGCGAGGTCGGCCTCATCTTCGCCAGCATCGGCCACACGGTCCTGGTTGCCGGAACGCCGGTTCTCGGTGACGCGACGTTTTCTGCGATCATCGCCATGGTCATGTTGACGACGCTGGTGACGCCGCCGCTGCTGAAGGCCGCGTTCCTGAAGTCGTCCGGGAGTCAGGCCCCCATCGAAGTGGGTCGAGGAGGGTAGTCGTGTCCGCAGAACGGGTGCTTGCTCGCGTGCTCGTCGTCGGTCTCGCCGCCGTCTTCGCGGCAATAGTGGGAGGCGCCGGAAACGCAACCGCTCAGGTCGCGCCGAGCGAGGCCCCGGTAGCGAAGGTGATCCCGGAGCGGCTCGAGGCGCACGGGCATACGCGAATCGACAACTACTACTGGCTCAACCAGCGCGAGAACCCGGACGTCGTCGCGTACCTCGAGGTCGAGAATGCCTACACCGACGCCCGGATGGCGCACACCGAGGAGTTGCAGAAAGAGCTCTTCGACGAGATCAAGGGGCGCATCAGGCAGACCGATCTCTCGGTGCCGGTGAAGGACGGCGATTACTTCTACTACAGCCGGGTCGAGGAAGGCCGCGACTATCCCATCTACGCGCGCAAGCATGGGTCGCTGGACGCCGACGAAGAGGTGATTCTCGACGTCAACGCGCTGGCCGAGGGGCACGATTTCTACAACGCGTTTCCCAACGTCAGCTCGGACGGCAGCCTCATGGCCTATGCCGAGGACACGCGCGGACGGCGCATCTACACCATCCGAATCAAGGACCTGGCGACCGGCCGGTCGTATCCCGAGGCGATCGAGGGGGCGTCGGGCAACATGGCGTGGGCCGAGGACAACCGGACGCTGTTCTATGCCCGGCGCGATGCCACCACGCTGCGCGCGGATCGGATCTACCGCCACGCGGTCGGCTCCGATCCCGGACAGGACGAGCTCGTGTTTCACGAAGAGGACGAGGAGTTCAGCGTTTTCGTCCGCAAGACGAAATCGAAGCGCTACATCGTCATCTCGTCGTCGCACACCATCACCGACGAACACCGCTTCGTGGACGCCGCCGAGCCGGACGGCGACTTCCGGGTGTTCCTGCCGCGCGCCCGCGGACACGAGCACAGCATCGACCATCTCGGCGACCACTTCTACATCCGGACCAACCGGGACGGCGCCGAGAACTTCCAGTTGATGCGCACGCCGGTCGGCCGCACGGGCACGGAGCACTGGGAAACGGTGATCCCGCACCGCGGCGACGTCCTGTTGCAGTACTTCGAGCTCTTTCGGGACCACCTCGTGCTGTCCGAGCGCGAGAGCGGGCTGACCCGGCTCCGCGTGCGTCCCTGGAACGGGGAGGAGCACTACATCGCGTTCGACGAACCCGCGTACCTCGCCTACCTGTCCGCCAACCGGGAGGTCGACACGGACGTGCTGCGCTTCGGCTACACGTCGCTCTCGGCGCCGAGCGCCGTCTACGACTACGACATGACGACGCGCGAGCGGATGCTGCTGAAGGAGGACGAGGTCCTGGGTGGCTACGACCGCGTCCGGTACGTGGTGGAGCGCCTCGATGCGCCCGCGCGCGACGGAAGGGTGGAAGTGCCGGTGTCGCTGGTCTATCGGAGGGGGCTGGAGAAGGACGGGACCAATCCGCTCCTGCTGGGTGCGTACGGGGCGTACGGGTACGCCATGGATGCGACCTTCTCTTCCCCGCGCGTCAGCCTCCTCGACCGCGGGTTCGTGTACGCCATCGCCCACGTCCGCGGGGGGCAGGAGCTCGGGCGGTCCTGGTACGACGACGGGAAGATGTTCAACAAGAAGAACACCTTCACCGACTTCATCGACGTCGCCGATTTCCTGGTCGCCGGCGGCTACACGAGCCCTTCGAAGCTGTTCGCCACCGGCGGCAGCGCCGGCGGCCTGCTGATGGGCGCGGTGACCAACATGCGGCCCGAGCTCTTCCGCGGCGTCGTCGCGCACGTGCCCTTCGTCGACGTCGTCACGACCATGCTCGATACGTCGATACCGCTCACCACCTTCGAGTTCGACGAGTGGGGCAATCCCGCCGAGCGGGAGGCATACGAGTACATGCTCTCCTACTCGCCCTACGACCAGGTCGAGGCCAAGGGGTATCCGAACCTGCTCGTCACGACCGGACTGCACGATTCGCAGGTGCAGTACTGGGAGCCCGCGAAGTGGGTGGCGAAGCTGCGGGCGCTGAAGACCGACGACAACCGGCTGCTCCTGAAGACGCACATGGACGGCGGCCACGGCGGCGGCTCCGGCCGCGACCGCCGCTACGAGGAGCTTGCGTTCGAGTACGCCTTCATCCTCGACCTCGCCGGCGAGGATGTAGCGCAATGACGCCGGCTCGGGCCATCAGGGACCGGTGATGCTGGCCCCGGCCAGCCCGGCGATCGCGGCCAGCGTGGTCTGCGCCGCGTTCAGCCCGAGCCGGAAGTCGTCGTCGGTGTAGGTCACGTAGAGGTCGGTCGGCTGGTGCCAGTGGGGGTTCCAGCCGGCCCCGACGTGCATGCCGCGCTCGTTCTCGCGCAGGCTGATCGACGGCGTGATGTTCATGAACGGCATCGAGTCCGTGCTGCTCATGTGCGGTCCGACCGCCGCGGGGTAGTCGGTGGCGTAGGCGTCGTTGGCTGCCTTGAAGCGGAACGCGAGGTCCCGCGACTCGTCGGCCAGGTCCGAGCTCGACTGGAACTCGATGTTCACGTCCGCCTCGCGCCGCTGGTCGCGGCTGACCACGCCGTCCGGTCCCGGCGCCCCGTGGTCGAACAGCATCATGTCGTGCTGGATCATCCCGAGCCAGCGCGGCTCGGGGTACAGTCCGGAGCCGGGCGGATTCTCCAGTCCCTGCCGCTCGCGCCGCTGCTCGACGTAGGCGCGGCTGCCGATGAGTCCGACCTCCTCGTCGTTCCAGAGCGCGAAGCGGATCGAGACCTCCGTCTGCACGTCCGGCGCGCTGAGAATGCGCGCCAGCTCCATCACCAGGGCCGTCCCGGACGCGTCGTCGTCGGCCGCCTCGCCGAAGCCGTGCCCGTCCATGTGGGCGCCGAGGATGTACATCTCGTCGGGCCGCGTGGTTCCCACCCTGGTGCAGTACACCTGCGAGCGGTCGCCGTTGACCGGCTCCTCCAGGTTGAGCGCGCGCAGCGCCTCGTCCGGCTGCATCAGCGGGTCGCGGACCACGCCGGTGCGCACGCGGTAGCCGAAGATCGAGCTGCCGCCCGCACCGCTTCCGTTGCGCCCGATGCGCCCGCCGGTCGGCGTCGGCTCCGTGGGGTTCAGGGGCGCGGACGGTCTGCCGCGGCCCCCGCCGGTGCGCGGCGGCGGATCGTAGGTGTAGTGGAGACGCTCGGTGGGGCAGCCGGCCGCCTCCAGCCAGGCCTCGATCCAGTCGACGGCGTCGCGGTTGCGCTGCGTCCCCTGCCGCCGGTCCCCGAACTGCGTGAGGCCCTTGATGACGGCCTTGTAGCGCTCCAGATCGAGACGGCCGACCAGCTCGGCGATGGGATTGGCCGTGTCGTCGTTGCCGTCCGGTTGTTGGCCGGAGACCACGGCACCCGGACCCGATCCGATCACCAACGCCAGAACGACAGCCAGCCCTGCTGCAAAAGCGCGCATCGGTCTCTCCTTGATCCCATTCCCGCTCCGAGACGACATCGTCGCCATTGTACGTCTCCGAGCCGTTCCGCTACCCGCCGTGCTCCTGCCCGCGATTCTCCTCGACGGGGATCGGGAGACGGTTCTGCCGCGACGGCCCGCGAGTCCGTCCGACTTGACCGGCCGTCGGGCGGGCTACCATAGTGTCCGCATGAAGATCACCGCCACCGCGGCGAGCCTGAGGGAGCGCCTGAACGAGTACCTCGGACACGTGAAGGCGGGCAGTGAGGTCGTGGTGACCGAGCACGGTCTGCCGGTCGCCCGGCTCACGGCCATCGAGACGGCCGGCCGGCCGGCGAACCCTTCCGGGCCATCGATACCTGCGGCCGGCGCCGAGAGCCTGTTTCTGGAACCCGCCGAGCAGGGCACGAGCCGCCGGGATCGACTTGCGCGGGCCGGATCGCTGAAGCTCGGGCGCGGTTCCGCGCGGCCGGGGTTGCTCACCCCTCCCTCGGGCGAACCGTTCGGGGCGCGAATACTCGCGGCGCTGCTCGCCGACCGCATGGGAGGCCGATGATGTTCTGGGACAGCTCCGCGGTCGTCCCGCTCATCGCGCCGAGCCCGCAATCGACGACGCTGACGGACCACCTTGCGGCCGACCGGGGGCTGACCGTCTGGCGGGGCACGGCGGTCGAATGCGCCGCCGCTCTCTATCGCTCCCATCGGGAGGAGTCGATCGGGCAGGCCGCGCTCGACGCGGCGCTTCTCCGTCTTCATGCGTTCACGGAAGACGCCGACACGGTGGCGCCCGGGGAGTTCGTTCGCCGCCGGGCGAGCGAACTGGTGGCGACCCACCGCCTGCGGGCGGCCGACGCGTTCCAGCTCGCCGCGGCGCTCGCGTGGTGCGAGGGGCATCCGCGGGGCGAGCGCTTTCTGTCCCTCGATGACCGGTTGCGCGACGCGGCACGGCGCGAGGGGTTTACCGTGCTGCCCTGATTCAGCGCGGACGAGGCAGCTCCGTCAGGGCGTCCCGGGGCGCCGACAGCCGTTGCCGCGCCCACGCCCGCACGTCTTCTTCGTGCGTGAACAGAATCACCTGCGTTTCCGCCCCTACCGCCTGCAGGGTTTCCAGCACGGTCTGCTTGCGCTCGACGTCGCACGCGGCCACCACATCGTCGAGGATCAGCGGGCAGACCTCCCCCGGCGCGACGAGATGGCGCGAGAGGGCGAGCCGCAGCAGCAGGTAGATCTGCTCGGCGGCGCCGTGCGAAAGGAGCGCGGCGCGCCGCCAGGGGCCGTGGCCGTTCCGGACGTCGACCTGCAGGGATTCCGGATCGACCTTGCAGTCGGTGTAGCGCCCGCCGGTGACCCGCGGCAGCCACTCGAGGGCGGTAGCGCGGAGCACGGGCGCCACGTTGCGGTGCACGCGCTCCTCGGCGCGCTCGAGGAACTCGATGGTCCTGGCCAGCGTCCGGTCGAGCTTTTCGACCCGCCCCAGCTCGCTTCGTGCGGCAGCCAGCTCGTCCTCCGCATCCGCCATGTTGGGCACGTCCCCGGCGAGCTGCTCGATCCGGCCGCGGGCGGTATGGCAGGCGTCGCGCGCCCTGCGGGCCTCGTGCTCCGCGGCTTCGAGCCGGTCCGGCGCCGCGCCGCGCGCCGCCTGGAGCGCGCTCGGGTCCACCGGCTCGGCCAGCGCAACGGCCTCGTCACGCAGGCGTCCGGCTTCGGCCCGGAGCTCCCCGAGCAGCCGTCGCCCTTCCGCCGCCGCTGCCGCCGCCCGCCGCTTCGAGAGCCACCACCACGCCAGATAGCCGAGACCCGGGGCGCCGGTGAGAAGGCCCGGCAGGCTGAAATCGGTCAGGGCCAGTGCGACGCCGGCCGCCACCGCGGCCGCGGCGACGTACGGCGCCGCGGCGTGGACTACGGCCGCGGTCCGCGGCCCTGACCCCGCAGCGGCGGAACGGGGAGGTCCGGCGGGGAACAGGGCCGGGAGCTCCGCCGCGTGGCCCGCCCGGCGCTCGGCGTCTTCCGCGGCCTCTGCCGCGCGCGCCGCCCGCAGCGCCGCCGCCTCCTCCTCGAGTGCTTGCGCTTCCCGTGCGAGTTGCTCTACATCGCGTCGGCGAGCGAGATAGTGCGCCTGGGCTTCCCGTGCCCGTTCCAGGGCCGACAGCGCGGCGTCCACCCGTTCGCGGGAAGTCCGCAGCGGCTTCTTCGGAGCGTGCTCGGACCCCACCTGTTCCTTGCGGTACGTGGCGAGCAGCTCCAGGGCCCGTGCGGCGGTCTCGTCTGCGCCGGCCGTTGCCGCGGCGCGCTGCAAATCCTCCTGGAGCGCGCCGGCGTCATTGAGCAGCCCGAGGATTTGCGCCTGCCGGACGCAGGCCACGCCGAGGAAGGACCGGCGGTTGAGTCCGAGCCACCGTGATCCGTCCGGTGCGCCCTCGTACGTGATCCGGCCCGCGTAGTCGCGCCCGGCCAGGTCGGCGTCGACGGCGCTGGAGTTGACCCGGTTGGCGAGGTCGTGATGCAGCTCGACGCGGTGGCCGTCCTCGAGCGCCACCACGGCCGAGACCGCCCATTCGCCGTTGCCGTCCCAGGGCCGGTGGCGGTCCCGGAAACGCTTGTCCTCCGCGCTCAGCCCACCCTTGCGTCGCCGCATGCCGCAGAGCCCGGCGTAGAGTGCTGCGTGCCACGTCGATTTGCCCGCCTCGTTCGTCCCATAGACCACGTTCAGGCCCGGTGCCAGGGTCAGGGTGTCGTCGTCGAACGGCCCGAAGGGGTGCGCGCGAACCGATTCGAACCGCATCGGTCAGAGGGTCTCCAGGTCCGTCCGGCCTTCGAGCGCCCGCAGGCCGGCCGCCAGCACACGCCGCGCCTCGTCGTCCGGCAGCCCGGCCTCGAGCACGTCCCGTACGAACTGGCCGCGTACCGTCTCTTCCCGGACTATCTCCTCGGTGTCGTAGCCTGCGTGCATGGCGGAGAAGCGGACCTGGACGGCATCGAAGGACCGGAGCAGCACCTGGCGCAGATCCTCCTCGCGGAGGTCGACCTCGGGATGCAGCTCACCTTCCACCGTCAGCCGCGCGACGCCGCGCCGGCCGTCCGCAACCCGTCCCAGGCGATCGCGTACCGCCTGCTGCGAAGTGCAGCCGGTGATGCCGAGCAACAGGTCGTGCGCGGCCGTCGCTGCGACGAGGCGCCGCTCTCGTGTCACCGAACCGTCCGCGCCGATGGTGGCCACCACCGCGCCGCGTTCGCCATCCTCCCCGAACGCCAGCGGATCCGGATTCCCGGGGTAGGTGTGGCGCGCCGCGTCCCGCGGCCGGTGGTAGTGGCCGAGGAACGCATGCTGCAGGCCGGCGCGCTCGATGTCCCGCGCGTCGAACGGGGCGTGCGGCAGCTTCTCGCTGCCTTGCTCGGCGAGTCCTGTCCGCTCCGCGGCATGGCAGAGGGCCACATGCACGCCGGGTCCCTCCGCCAGGAATCCCTCGAAGAAGTTGCCCGTGTTCGCCGGAGCGCAGTGGGCGGCGCCCCACAGGGTCAGGCCGTTGCCGAGGTCCACGGGTTCCAGGCGCGGCTCGCGGAAGACATGGACGTTGGGGCTCCAGTCAACGAGCGCGTAGAGACTGTCCGGACCGTACCAGTCGTGATTGCCCGGCGCGATGTAGACGGGGCAAGGGGCGAGATGGGCGAATGCAGCCTGGAGAAATCGGGCGGTGTCGGGGGTCGCCCGGTCGTGCTCGTAGAGATCGCCGCCGCAGAAGAGCGCGCCGGCCTCGATGTCGGCCGCCAACTCCGCGATGCGCTTCAGCGAGTCGCGCAGCGACTGCCGGCGCTGTCTTGCCGCGGCTCCATCGGCTCCCGCCCACGCGAACCCGGAGTCGAGATGGAGGTCGGCGAAGTGAACGATCTTCACGCGCGACACCCGGTTGGAAAGCGCGTCCCGGCCACCGGCGGTTCTACGGCTCCTCGGCCGGCTCCACCGGTTCGATTCGGAGCAGGGCTCCATCGTCCGCGTCGGTCAGCACGTAGAGCAGGCCGTCCGGGCTCTGCCGCACGTCGCGAATCCGCTGCCGGAGCTCGGTCAGGAGCCACTCCCGGGCCAACTCCTCGTCGTTCTCGTTGAACACGATACGTTCCAGGTGTCCGGTGCCCGGGATTCGGCCGGTCTGCATCGATCCGACGAACAGGTTGCCCTTCCAGGCCGGAAAACGGTCGCCCGTGTACCAGGCGAGTCCCGACGGGGCGATGGACGGCACCCAGAAGACCAGGGGCTCGTCCATGCCGGGCGCCCAGAACCCGTCGCCGACGGGGACGCCGGTGTACTGCCGTCCGTAGGACACGACGGGCCACCCGTAGTTCCTGCCGGCCTCGATCAGGTTCAGCTCGTCGCCGCCCTGCACGCCGTGCTCGACCGTCATGGGCGCGAACGTCTCCGGATGCAGCGTCAGGCCGTTCTGGTTCCGGTGCCCCAGCGAGTAGATCTCCGGCTTGAAGCCCGGCCGGCCGGCGAACGGGTTGTCGTCGGGGACGGCGCCATCGTCCCGCAGCCGCAACAGCTTGCCGGCGTGCGTGCGCGGATCCTGCGCCCGCGAATCGAGAGGATCGGTGCGGAAGGCGCCGCCGACGGTCAGATACAGCAGGCCGCCGGGCGCGAACGCCATGCGGGCTCCCGCGGTGGTTCCGCCGAACGGTTCGGCGACGAACACGTCCTCTACGTCGCGCAGCGCCATGCCGTCGAGACGTCCGCGGACGACGGCGACGGTGCCGGTTTCGCCCGGCAAGGGCCGCGTGTAGCTGAGATAGACGAGCCGGTTCTCGTCGAACCCGGGATGCAGGGCCACGTCCATCAGGCCGGCCAGTCCCCGGGACAAGACTTCCGGCACGCCTTCGAGCGGCTCCGGGTCGAGCACGCCGTCCCGAATCATTCGCAGGCGTCCGGCGTCGCGCTCGGTGATCAGGATGCCGCCGTCGGGCAGAAACGCCATGCTCCACGGATGGGACAGTCCCCTGGCCACGACGACCACGCGGACCTCGGCGATGGCGTGCGTGTTGAGCACGAGCGGCTCGTCCGGCAGGGGGACGGCAGGGAGCCCCGGAGGCTCTTCTGTCTGGTCCTGCTGCATCGCGGCGCCGGCCGGCGCGACGAGCAGCAGTGCGCCGGCCAGCGCGATGCAGGGGGCGAGGCGACGGCAGGCGGTCGGTGTGCTGTACATGATGGCGACCTCCAGGCGGCTTGACAGACCCGCGGCTCATTCTACCGAAGCCGTCGTTGCTGCGCGGGTTCGGCTCGATCGTGCAAGCGCGGCTGCTACGCAGGCGCGAGGCGGTATGTTGCCGGCATTCGGCAGTCGATATCCGGCCTTGCCAGCAGGTAGAGTGAGCAGATGATGACGATGAACGACTGTCGGCTCCCGGCCGGGGTCGTGGCCAGCATGACGCTTGCCAGTGTCCTCGGCGCCTGCCAGGCTCCCGCTCCGGGAGTGGACCCCGCGGCGCACGACGCGGCGGCTGGTTCGGCAGGAACCGCCGAGCCGGTGGACCCGCCGGCGAGCTTCATCGGAACCTGGAGGCTGGCGCGGGTTGAACGCTACGACCAGACCGGGGCGCCGCTTTCCCACCTCATGCATCCGACGATCGGCCTGGCGCCGACGCTCGGGTTCGTGATGTTCGACGGCGAGCGGATGGCGATGGTCATGCAGGAGGAAGTCGACCCGGCGGGCGCGGACAGTGGGTCCGCGTCCGACGACGTGCTGGACGCTGTCGAGCGCTACACCTCGTACTTCGGTCCCTACGTGGTCGACGAGGCGCGAGGCTTCGTGTCGCAGCGGATCGCGGGCAGTCTCAACCCGCGCCTGACCGGCGGCCGGCTCGAGCCGTTCTACGAGTTCGACGCCGACCAGCTCGTGCTGTTGCCCGGGCGGCAGTGTCCGGACTCGTACGTCACGGATCGCGGATGCGCCTACGGCACCACCGGCATCGAGTTGCGCAACGTCTGGGAGCGGCTCCCGCCGACGGCGGACAGCGATGACGAAACGAGGCCGTTCCTCGGGTTCTGGGAGATCGACCGGATCGAGCGGCGGACCGTCGACGGTACGGCGTTGCCGACCGGGCAGTTCGCCGCCGGCTACCTCATCTACATGCCCTCCGGCTACATGGCGGTGCATCTGATGCGACCCGATCGACGGCCCTACGAGGGGCCCCGGCCGACGGTGCTGGAGGCCCACGCCGCGATGGAGAGCTACGCCAGCTACTTCGGTCCCTTCAGCGTCGACGCCGGGGAGGGGGTCGTCGTGCACCATCGCGCGGGCCATCTCGATCCGGCCGGCATCGGCGTCGAGGCGCCCCGCGCCTTCGAGTTCCGCGACGGCCAGCTCATCCTCCGGCCGCCGGTCGCGACGATCGACGGGCGGGAGGTGCAGACCAGCGTTTTCTGGAACCGGCTCGGCACGCTCGATCCCGAAGCGGGACAGGATCGGTGACGGTGGCGGAGACCTGCCGTGCGTGACGGTTCCCTGAGCGATTGGTGGGACGGGACCGCCTGCCATACAATGCGGTCCGACACGCACCGGGCGGGGTCCGCGCTCGCGCGGAGCCGGCTGCGGTGCCGACTTCCGGGAATCTTCCACAGGGGGATCGTGATGCGTACATTGGTACTCGCTCTCATCATCGGCTTCAGCTTCCTCGGCGTGGCCAACGCCGGCCAGGATGATCCGCCGGCGCCGTGCGGCCCGGCCGCCCAGTTGCCGGCCGAGCTGTCCAACAACGTGGGCGCCGACGCGCGCTGCTTCGAGATTCGCATGTACACGGCCCGTCCGCCCGTGGACGGCAACGGCGGCATCGACGAGCTGCACCAGCGGTTCCGCGACGGCGAGGTCGCCATCTTCGAGAAGCACGGCGCCGAGATCATCGCCGTGTGGCAGAACCTCGACAATCCGAACCGGCTGGTCTGGATGCTGGCCTATCGCGATCGCGCCCACCGGGAAGAGGTCTGGGCCGCGTTCCGCGACGATCCGGAGTGGGACGCGCTCCTCGCGAAGTACCCCGCGCCGCTCGAGGGGATCGAGGTCTTCATGCTGAGCTCCAGCGACTACTCCAAACTCAAGTAGTTCGAAGTCGAGCGCTGTTCCCGCGAAACGGGACGATACGTTGCGATACGGGCCGTCGTGGGCGCCACGGCGGCCCGTTCGCCGTTTCGGGAACCCTCTTCAACCTGGGTTACCCGTTCATTCGAGCTTGCCCGGTCAACGGGCTTGGCCGGCAACGGAACCTCCGCCCCGTCTGCCTCCTGCTGCGTTCAACCCGGCCCAGGTTCCATGACCAGGATCGCCGCGTCGCATGTCTCGCTGCTCGCCGTGCTCATGGTCCTGCTCGGGGAGTGCCCGGTCGCTGCCGACGACGTCCAGTCCTGGACGGAGGTCGAGGTCGGCGTCCTGGCGTCCGACCGGATCGATTGGACCGTCGGCGGCGTCGCCCGCATCCGGGATTCTCTGGGGAGCGTGTACGACCGACGAGCCCGGACCGACGTGGAGTTCACGCTGAGCGACCTGGCAAGCGTGACGCTCGGCTACATCCTGCTGAACCGGACACCGGCCGGCCTCGGCTCCGGCCACGCCTGGGATCACCGCCTGCACGCCGGACTGTCGTATCCGCTGCTGCGGCGGGGCGTCCGGGTAGAGGGCACCACGCTCTACGAGCGCCATGTCGGCAGGCGGGACAGCGGCGACTTCAACCGCTACCGCCAGCAGGTGGAGATCGAGCGCCCGAGCGCGCGCGTGTCGCCATGGCTCTACCAGTCGCTGGCCTTCGAGCGCCAGGGCTTCGTGCGGTCACGGTCTCGGGCCGGGGTTCGCTGGCGTCTCGGGTCCGGGCACTCCTTCATAGGCGCCTACCAGTTCGAACGGCGCAGGTCCGGCGCGACCTGGCGGCCGCGGCACGCCGTCCTGTCGGAGTGGAGTCTCGATCTGGCCGCGAGACGGACCTCCGTTCGCTAGTGGGAAACGGGGTGACCGTTATCGCCCCACCGCCGCGCGCTCCTCGTTGGTCGGAGGCCGCGATCCGACCCCGATGCTGACGAACATGCGGACGCCTTGCTCGTATCGCTCCGAGAGATTGGCGATACCGTTGATGCCGGCGGGCAGGCCGAACTCCCGGGCCGCGTCGATCACGGTGTCGAGACCGGCGTCGACCGCCGCCTGGTCGCCGGCGTACGAGACGCTCATGTCGCCGGATCCGGCCCAGAGGATCGCGCCGATGTTGCGCTCGCTGAGCGCCCGCGCGATGGCGCGCACGTTCTCAACGCCGGTTCGGTTCTCGATGATGAAGATCGGAATGAGACTCCCGGCCGGGTCGAGCTGCCAGATATCGGCCCGCTGCCGATACTCGCCGCCCGACAGGCCCCAGTAGCGGGCGGCTATCGCCGGGCTGGATCCCCGGATGCCGACAGGCTCGAGGTCCTCGACGCCGGGCGCCTGCGGATACCGCATCGACCGCACGGCGTGCAGCACCTGGTCGACGGTTTCCGTGTGCGGGAAGACCAGTCCGTGCACGCCGGTGTCGAGAACGTTCTTGGCGACCCACTCGTTCATCTCGCGCGAGTTGACCGGCATGCGCACGAAGACGGTCTTCGTCGCCGTAAGGCCTTCCTCGGCGATGACGCGGCGGTCGAGCAGCCATTGCAGGTACCTGGTCAGTCGCGGGATGTCGAAGGGGGTGTGCTCGAGGTCGTAGACGACGAAATCGAATGCCCGGTCGGCGGCATGGCCGACGGCGGATTCGCGGTCGCTGCCGATGCCCAGATAGTTGACGAACTGTCCGAAGATCGGCTTTTCCGCGTCGAGCAGCGGAAGCACGTTGTTCACCGGAACCTGCTGGCCGAGAACCGTGGGGCCGGCCAGGGTGCCGGCGGCGAGGAAGAGAACGACGGCGCTGAGAAATCTGCCTGATTGCATGAAACCTGCTCCTCGGGGTCGGCGGTCGGGGTGCCGAGAGGGTAGGCTATGTGAACCACTCGATGACGTGCAACGCGGTGACTTGGCAGCCCGGGCGAACTGCTGGAGGTTCCCATGATCGTCGACACCAACCGGCGCCGGTTCCTGCAGACGCTCGCGGTCGGCGGCGTCGTCCACCCGATCCTGTCCGGCCGTGCCGCCGGGGTGCAGTCGCACCCTGGCCAAGGGGCGGAGGCGCTCTGGGAGGAGGTGCGCCGGCAGTTCGCGTTCCGGGACGAACGCGTGCCGATGAATGCCGCCAACCTGTGTCCGTCGCCGCGCGTGGTGGCCGATCGGGTGCGCGAGCTGACGCGTGATATCGACGTCGACTGCTCGTTCCCCAACCGCGCGAAGTTCGGTCCGCTGCTCGAGAAGTCGCGCGAAGCCGTGGCCGCGCAGCTCGGGGTCACCGCGGACGAGATCGCGCTCGTGCGCAACACGAGCGAGGCGAACAACGTCGTCAACGCGGGCGTTCCGCTCGACGCCGGAGACGAAGTGGTGGTGTGGGATCAGAATCACCCGACCAACAACGTCGCCTGGGAGGTGCGCGCGGCCCGCTACGGGCTCGCCGTGAAGAAGGTGACGACGCCGGTCGCGCCGTCGGGCGTGGACGAGTTGGTCGGCGTGTTCGAGCGCGCGCTGACCCCGCGGACTCGGGTTCTCGCTCTGACGCACGTCTCCAACGTGAGCGGCCTGCGGCTCCCGGTGCGCGAGCTGTGCGAAATGGCTCACCGGCGCGGGATTCACGTGCACGTCGACGGGGCGCAGAGCTGGGGTGCGCTCGACGTCGATCTGCGTGATCTCGGCTGCGACTCGTTCACCGGCAGCGCGCACAAGTGGTTCATGGGGCCGAAAGAGGTCGGGCTGCTCTATGTCCGCGCGGATCGAGTGGAGGAGATCTGGCCGAGCATCGTCGCTCCGAGCTGGGGCGGCGCCGTGGAGCCCCGGACGAAGGGCGCGCGGAAGTTCGAGTCGCTGGGGCAGCGCGACGACGCGGCGCTGGCCGCGGTCGGCACCACGGTGGCGTTCCATGACCGGCTCGGGATGAAGCGCGTCGAGGCGCGCGTGGTCGAGCTGGCGACCATGCTCAAGGCCGGGCTCGATGACGCCGGTTTCGAGCTGGTGACGCCATTGGAGCCGGCGCTGAGCGGTGGCGTCGCCATCGCGCTGGTGGACTCGGCGCGACGCGGCGCGTTCGTGGACGCGTTGTACGAGCGCCACGGCATCGCCTGCGCCGCCACCGGCGGCCTGCGCATCTGCCCGCACGTCTACAACACCGCCGAGCACGTGGCCCGCGCGGTTTCCGGCGCTCGGGCGTTGCGCGAGGAGCGCTTCTAGGGAGCACCGCCAAGTCGCTGGCTGGGTCTTTCTCCGACGCTCCGGGAGGCGCAGGGAACGGACCACCGGGCTGTTAGGCTTGACGCGTGGAGCGTGAGGAGTTGCTCGACCTGCTGCGCGCCCTGGAGGGACGAATAGGATGGCTGTCGAGCGTTTCCGATCTATCGAAGAGATGAACGCGGCGCGGGTACGGACCGGGTCGGACGACGGATTCGAGCGGTTCATACGTCACTGTGCGCGGTACCGGTCCATGGCGCCGCACGTGCGTCCGCGCGGCGTGTTCAGGTTCCGGAGCCTGGAGGAGGCGCAACGCGCCCGCCGGTCCCGCCATTCTGCGTCCGTGCGATCCGACCAGGACGCCGAGGCGACCGACTGAGCGCGACGAACCACCTCCGTATAATCTTGCAGTCGAATCCGTTCGAGGGAGTGAGGTCCATGCGCAAGCTGAGAATCATCGGTAGCGTCGGGGCGGTCGCCATGTTGGCGGCCGGGATGTTGGCTAGCGTTCTGGTCGGGGGCGCGTACGCCGACGAGATCGAGGTGAACGTGCTGTCGGGTCGTCCGGACACGGTGAGCGGCGGCGACGCGCTGCTGCAGATCGACGTCCCGGCGGACCTGACGTTGTCCGACGTTCGCGTGGCGGTCAATGGAACCGATGCGACCGGGACGTTTCGCGCCGATGCCGACCTGCACCGGCTGGTGGGCATCGTCGACGGGCTGTCGCACGGAGCCAACGAGGTGTCGGTGACCGTGGCTGGCGACGACGCCGCGGCGGCGCTGGAGCTCGTCAACCATCCGGTCGAGGGCCCGGTTTTGTCCGGACCGCACGAGCAGCCGTTCGTCTGCGAGACCGATGCGTTCGAGTTGCCGTCGGGCGAGACGCTGGGTGTCCCGTTGGACGAGAACTGCTCGGTCGCGCGCCGTGTGGACTACGCCTACCGCGCGGCGGACGGCACGCTGATGCCGCTGGCCGATCCGGACGCGCTGCCCGCGGACGCGACTACGGCGACGACGCTGACCGGCGCCGAGGTGCCCTACGTCGTCCGCGTCGAGACCGGCACCATCAACCGCGCCGTCTACCAGATCGCGATGCTGCACGCGCCGGGCGCCGGGGATCCGGGCCTGGACGCGTGGACCGCGTCGCCGGGCTGGAACCGCCGCCTCATTTATACGTTCGGCGGTGGCTGCGTGAACGGCTGGTACCGCCAGGGGGCGAGCACCGGCGGCGTCACCGACGACGTCATGCTGCGCCAGGGCTACGCGGTGGCGTCGGCGAGCCTGAACGTCTACGGGAACAACTGCAACGACCTGCTGGCCGCCGAGACGATGATGATGGTGAAGGAGCGGTTCATCGAGGCCTACGGCCCGCCGCGCTACACCATCGGCTGGGGCTGCTCCGGCGGCTCGTATCAGAACCATCAGATCGCCGACAACTATCCCGGCCTGCTCGACGGCATCATCCCGGGCTGCAGCTTCCCGGACGTCGGCTTCGGAACCGTACCGATGGTCACCGACGCGCGGCTGCTGGATCGGTACTTCCGGGAGACGTCCGTGCCGTTCACCGAGGAGCAGAAACGGGCCGTCGCCGGGTTCCTGAACCTCGCGACGATGCCGAACGTGTCAGTCAACGCCGGCCGGGTCCAGGTGGGCGAGTTCTGCCCCGACGTGTTGCCGGAGGAACTCCGCTATCACCCGACCGACAACCCGGAGGGCGCCCGCTGCGACGTCTACAGCCACTACGTGAACGTCTACGGCCGGGACGCCGAGACGGGCTTTGCGCGGCGGCCGCTCGACAACGTCGGCGTGCAGTACGGGCTTGGAGCGCTCGAGGACGGCGACATTACGACGGCGCAGTTTCTCGATCTGAACCGGCACATCGGTGGCTTCGACCAGGACGGCGGCTTCCAGGCGGAACGGACCGTTGCGGACCCGGAGGCCGTGCGCCTGGCCTACGAGACGGGACGGCTGACCAGCGGCGGCGGCGGACTGTCCGACACGCCGATCATCGACTACCGCGCCTACAGCGACGATCGCGAAAACGGCGACGTGCACGTCCGCTACCACTCGTTCTCGATGCGCGAGCGTCTGCGCAAGGCCAACGGGCGCACCGACAACCACGTGATGCTGACCGAGGACGACCGCTACGGCCTCTACAGCAGCAGCAGCCCGGTGCTGCGCGGCGCGCTGGCGCAGATGGACCGGTGGCTGGCGAATCTCGAGGCGGGGGACAAGGACGGCTCGCGGATCGACGCGGTGGCAGGGGCCAGGCCGGCCGAGCTGGTCGACGCCTGCTGGACGCGGGAGGACGATTCGACCCGTATCGTCGAGGAGCAGGTGCGCGGCAGCGGTCGCTGCGAGGATCTGTATCCGTCGGCGCCGGCGCCGCGGGAGGTGGCCGGGGCGCCGCTCGCCAGCGACGTCATCAAGTGCGAGCTGAAGCCGATCGACCTGGGCGACTATGGCGCGACGTTCACGGCGGAGCAGGAGGCGGAGTTGCGCGAGATCTTCGACGCCGGCGTCTGCGACTGGACGCAGCCGGGGGTCGGCCAGACCGGCCTGCAGGGAACCTGGTTGAAGTACTGACGGGGACCCGATACCCGCATCCGTTGTCTGCGTCGCTGCAACGGCGCAGACGCCGGGTGTGGATCGGTTCGGAGGGGGAGCGGAGCCGGCCGGCGACGATTGCGGGCTTGCGAGGGAAGTGGAAATGCGTGCGATGCCAATCGGATGGGCCGCGTTGGCCGGCGTCGTCGTTGCCGTGTCGGGCGGTGGGCTGCCGGGGACCGCGCATGCCGTGGCCGACGGTCCGCCGATTGTCGCCGCGGCCGAGGCCGGGGACGCGGGTGCGGTGCGTGACCTGCTGGCAGCCGGGGCGGACGTCGACGCCGCGTCGGTCGACGGCGCGACGGCCCTGCACTGGGCCGTGCATCGGGATCTACCGGAGCTCGTGCAGTTGCTGGTCGATGCCGGCGCCGATCCGAGCGTGTCGAACCGCTACGGCGTGCAGCCCCTCGCGCTGGCCGCCACCAACGGGAGCGCCGTGGTTCTCGAGCGGTTGCTCGACGCCGGCGCCGACCCCAACGCGTCGATGCCGGGCGGGGAAACCGCGCTGATGACCGCGGCGCGGGCCGGACCGCCGGACGCCGTGCGCGTGCTGCTGCGCGCCGGTGCGGATCCGAACGCGCGGGACGACGTCGGCGGCCAGACCGCGGTGATGTGGGCGGCGGCGCGGAACAACGCGCCGGCGGTGCATGCCCTGGCGGAGCTGGGCGCCGACCTGCACGTCCGGACCACGGGGCCGCCGTCCCCGCCGAGCCTGAGCTACTTCCGGAGCCCGGAGCCCACCTCGTTCACCGCGCTCCTCTTCGCGGTCCGGGCCGGGGCCATCGACGCGGTGCGCGCCCTGCTCGACGCCGGGGCCGACATCGACGACACGCTGTCGGACGGGCGGAGCGCGCTGGTGGTGGCGGCGGCGAATGCGCACTGGGAGCTCGCCGACTACCTGCTCGATCGCGGCGCCGACCCCAACCTGGCCGGCGCCGGCTGGAACGCGTTGCACCAGACGGTGCGCACCCGTCGGCCGAACCCCAGCGGCGGGCTCGCCGGACCGATTCCGACGGGCCGCGTCGACAGCATCGACGTCGTCCGCAAGCTCATCGCCCGCGGCGTCGACGTCGACGCGCGCATGATGGCCAACGGCATGAAGGACGGCCAGCGCAGCCGCCTCAACCGGCTTGGCGCGACCGCGTTCTTCCTGGCCGCGAAGAACACCGATGTCGAGGCGATGCGGGTGCTGATCGAGGCCGGCGCCGACCCGCGCATCCCGAGTGCCGACGGTACGACACCGCTGATGGTGGCGGCGGGCATCGCCATCTTCATTCCGGGCGAGGACGGCGGGTCGCTGCCCGGGCAGGAAGACGAGGTGTTCGAGGCGGTCCGGATGTGCGTCGAGCTCGGCGCCGACGTCGACGCCACGAACTTCCGCGGCGAGACCGCGCTGCACGGGGCGGCGTTTCGCGGCGTCAACCGCCTCGTCGACTACCTCGCGGAGCAGGGGGCGGCCCTCGATGCGCGGACCGTCGAGGGGTGGACGCCGCTCGCCGTCGCCAACGGGCTCAGCTACTCCGACTTCTTCAAGGCGCAGGCGCACACCGCCGATCGTCTGCGCGAGCTGATGGCGGCCCGCGGGCTGTCCACCGAGGGGCACGTCGTCGACCCCCTCGTCTGTCTCGACTGCTACCAGACGCGTCCCGACCAGGTGCGCGACGCCCGCGAGCGCGACCGGCGCATGGCGGCCGCGCTCGCGGCGGCCGTGGGGTACGACCGCAAGGACCCCTAGATGGCCGACCGTCGCGCCGGGACCCCGGAACAGCCGTCAGGCGGAGCGAAGGCATAGAGATGCGCAAGGCAGGCATCGCGCTCGTGGCGCTGGCCGTGCTCGGCTGGCTGTTCTGGCGGACGGTGCAGAGCAGCCTGGCGGAGCCCTACGTCGTCGACGCCGGGATGGTTGCGGAGTGGACGCTCGCGTTGCGTGGGCCGATGCAGCCGGGCGCCGGCCTGCTCGTGCTGCAGCCGTCGGATCAGCTTCGCGCCGAGCTCTTCCAGCAGATCTTCAATCGCACCATGGAGTCGATGACCTCGCCGACCGTGGCGGCGATGCCGCTCGTGCTGCACGCCGAGTACCGCGACGCGCTCGGGAGCGTGCTCGCGCCGCCGGACGTGCTGCAGGTGGCCGAGGAGTCGGGCGTAGCGGCCGCCGCTCCGGCGCCGGTCTGCATCGGTGTCGTCCGGCGCGCAGGCGCCGGCACGACCCGGCAGCTCTACTACGCCATCTTCGACGCGCCCGAGGTCGGCCGTTTCCGTCAGGCGCTGGCGCGCCGCTACGCGGAGGCCGGCGGCACCGCGGCGTTCGAACCGGACGGGTTTCCGCTCGTGGTGCCCATCGCCGCCTCCGACGCGGATTTCACGAGCTGGTGGCCGCTGGACGTCAGCGCCGAGTCCGACTGCCTGGCTCCGCTGGTCACCGGGTAGCGGTGGACCACAGGGTCACGTCAGGAAAGCTCGCAGGACCGGCGGCGCCTCTATCCTGATTCCATCCCGCCGGGCTCGCTACCCGGCTCACAGGTTCGACCGCAGCTTTTACAAGTTCATTACAACTTTGACGCCTCGTTGATGACATTTACATCCGTCGGGGTCACCATCGGCGCATGTACGTGAATCCGCGATGTGCGAGTGATGGAGGTCGGGCCGACGGGCCGGGAGATGAACGTGCTTCGGCATCCTGGCTCTCGCTTCTGCCGGCGCCGCAACTGTATCCGGCCGGGACCGTGCTCGTGCAGCAGGGCTGCGAGCCGTACGAGATCTTCTTCGTCGAGGACGGCCTGGCGAAGCTCGTGCGGATCGATGCGGGCGGCCGCGAGCAGATTCTGGGACTGCGGGGCGCGGGTTGGTTTCTGGGAGCGGCCTTCGTCCTGGTCCGGCGGTCGCATGCCGCGAGCGCGGTCGCGCTGACCTCGTGCACCGTGCGCCGGCTGTCGCAGGACGCCTTTCTGGCCCTGTTGGCGGAGCATCCGGATCTGTCCTGGCACGTCCACCGGATGCACAGCCGCGAGGTCCTCAGCCAGTTCCATCACATGTCGGATCTGGGCGCCAAGACCTCGCGCCAGCGCCTGGAACGGATTCTGCGGCGACTCGCGACGCTGTCGAGTCCCGACGGAAGCGGAGAGGAGGTGCGTCTGTTGCTGCCGCTGAAGCGCTGGGAGCTGGCCAGCCTCATCGCCGTCACGCCGGAGCACCTCAGCCGATTGCTGAAGCGGCTGCGCGAGGACGGCGTCATTCGTGTCCAGCAGGGGTGGATCGTGATCCCGGAGGTGCAGCGGCTCGCCGCCGACGGCGCCCAGGAGTTCGGTGTCCTCACCACGGCGGTTGCCGCCGGCGCGCCGGACGCAACCGCCGCCCAGGTCTGCTGACCGCCGGCCTGGTGTCTCGGATGCCGGCCGCGGGGAGAGGGGCCGGCCACCGGTGGTATCGTCGGCGCGGGAGAGATCGTCATGCACAGATTCGGACTGTTTCGGGGGCGTTGGCGCCCGGATGTGGCTGTCGTGCTCGTGCCGCTGCTCGCCATCCTGGTGCTGCAGTACCTGTCGAGCCGGCGGCTGGCGGAGGTGGAGCTCATCGCCCACCAGACCACGATCGCGCGGTACCTGGACGCCGTGACGGCCGACGTGCGGCAGATGTACGAGGACGCGGCGCGCAAAATGCTGGACATCCCGGCCGACGTGCTGGCCGCGAAGCGGTTCGACGACATCGGTCGGCACTTCGACGCGGTCGACACGTCGGCGGCCAGATTGCTGTTCGCCGCGACGCTCGACGGCTGCCTGTGCCTGACGCGGTACTACGATCCGACCGCCGGCACGATGAGCATCGGCGCCGAGCCCGACGTCGAGGTGGTGGTGCTGCGCGCCAGCACGCTGCTGCGCCTGCGGCAGCAGCAGTGGCTCGATCTCGACGTGTCCGGGTTGGACGTCGACGAGGCGGATCCCGCCAATCGGGTCGTCTACCGTTTCGTCACCGGCGCCGGCGGGAACGCAATCGGCCTCGTCGGTTTCGTGCTGGACGCGGATCGGTTCGAGGGCGAGTACCTGCCGCGGGCAATCGAGGAAAGGCTGGATCTGCTCGCCGGCGGGGTGCCCGACAACCTGATAGTGCGCGTGTCCGACCCTGGCGGACGTGTCGTGACGGCCACCCACGACGGCGCCGGACAGGCCGACGTGCTGGCGGCGCGGTTCGACTTCGTGTTTCGGGACTGGGAGCTGTCCGCGCGCAGCCGTCACACGGCCGCCGCGCGGATTCTCGAGTCGAATGCGTTCTCGAGCTGGGCGCTGACCGTGACGATGTCCGTCTCGGTGATCGTCGGCGTGCTGCTGACGTGGCGTGCGGCGGGCCGGGAGCGGCGTCTCTCCCGAATACGGAACGCGTTCGTGGCCAACGTGTCCCATGAGCTGCGCACGCCGCTGGCGTCGATAGCGGTGTTCGGCGAGTTCCTGCGCTGCGGGCGCGTCACGTCGCCGGAGAAGATCGTCGAGTACGGCGGCCACATCGAGCACGAGAGCAATCGCCTGCGCCACCTCATCGACAACGTTCTGGACTTCGCGCGCATCGAGTCCGCGGCGGTGGAGTACCGCCGGGAGGACGCGGCAATGGAGGACCCGGTCGGAGCCGCCGTCAGCGCGGTGGATGCGCGCCGCGAACGGGACGGCTTCACGATCCTGGTGACCTGCCCCGATACCCTGCTGCCGGCGGTCCGCATCGACGAAGAAGCCATGACGCGGGTCTTCGTCAATCTGCTCGACAACGCGATGAAGTACTCGGGACGATCACGTCGGATCCGCGTGGATCTGACCTGTCGCGACGAGGGCGTCGCCGTGGCCGTGACCGATTTCGGCATGGGGGTCGCGCCCGAGGAGCAGGAGCGGATCTTCGATCGGTTCTACCGGACCACCGCGCCGGCCGACGATGGTGTAGCCGGTACCGGCCTCGGGCTGGCGATCGTCCGGCAGGTCGTGCAGGCGCACGGCGGGCGGGTGGAGGTCGACAGCCGCCCGGGCCGCGGGGCGACCTTCACCGTGGTGATTCCGGCGGCCGGGGCGTCGGCGGTCCGCGACGACGTCGGCGTTTCGAGCGCGGAAGACGGCCCAGGGATGGAAGCCGGGGCACGGGCCTGAACGCACCGGACAGAGGGCCGTGAGCAGAATCCTGATTGTCGAGGACGATCGTTCCCTGGCGACTGCGCTGTCGGAGGGGTTGCAGTACGAGGGCCATGTGACGTTGCTGGCGCGCGACGGCGCCGCCGGTCTGCGTCTGGCGGGCCAGGGAGGAATCGATCTCGTCATTCTCGACGTCATGCTGCCCGAAGTGAACGGCGTCGACGTCTGTCGGAGGTTGCGATCGCGCGGGAGCACGATTCCGATCGTCATGCTCACCTCGAAGAGCCAGGAGCTCGACAAGGTCGTCGGCCTGAAGGCGGGGGCGGACGACTACATCACGAAGCCGTTCAGCTTCATGGAGCTCCTCGCGCGCGTTGAGGCCGTCCTGCGCCGCTCGCGACGGTTCGCGGAGCAGGCCCATACCTACGCGTTCGGAGACGTGACGCTGAACTTCAGGACTCGCGAGGTCACCAAAGGGGAGCGGCTCCTGGCGTTGCAGCCGCGCGAGTTCCGGCTGCTCGAGTACTTCATCGAGCATCGCGGCGAGGTGGTGGGGCGGGATCAGCTCCTGGACTCGGTCTGGGGCCACGGCGCGGTCTCGCCGCTCACCCGTACCGTCGACATGCACATCGCCAAGCTGCGCCAGAAGATAGAAGACGACTCGTCGGATCCTCGCTGGATCGTCACCGTGCACCGCGTCGGCTACCGGTTCACCGGATAGCGCCCGCCAAACCCGCGGGGCTCCCTGTTCGGCCCCATCATCCCCACCGGCCGTTTTGTTCAGGGCCACGCAAGCAGGAGATCACCTGTGCTCGCGCGGCGTACGCGATGGCGTTGCGTCGACTGCCGTGACAATTGACGCATGTCATCGAACCGGCTGACCGGATGCAATGCCTTCTCCCGGCTGCGACCCCACAATACGTTCACATCCGGCGGCGCGGCCGCCATATCCAGAATGGGGAGGAAGAATGACTGCACCGCGTAACTGCCGCCGCAAGAAGGCGTACGTCACACCGCGAGTCGTCGACTTCGGGGCCATCGACGCCATGACCGGCGATTGCTTCGGGCTCTGCCTCGACGGCATGAACGGCGGGTTGTTCTGGGGACCCTGATTCCATTCCTCCGGACCCGGTCGTCGGGCGGACGGTCGACGCGCCGCCCGCCCGACGATTCGGCTCGAGCGTTGCGGGGAGCAGGCGATGATGACGGCTTTCGACGGTTCGCGAACGGGTCTCTCGATGCAGGCGTTCCTGATCTTCGTGCTTCTGGACGTCGGATTTCTCGTCCTCGGCTTTCCCCGGATGTACCGGTTCACGAGATGGTGGAGTGGAGCGGCGCGCGCGACGGTAGCGACGGCGCCCGAGCGTCACGTGGAACGGACCATGGCGGCCGTGCGAACCGCCACGCGCTACTACTGGCGGCGCCGGCTGGATTGCCTGCCCAGGGCCTTGACCATCTACGTGCTCCTGCGGCGCCGGGGCGTCCCCGCGACGCTGCATATCGGGGTGAAGCGCTATCCGTTCGGCGCCCACGCCTGGGTCGAATGCCTCGGCGACGTGCTGGACGAATCGCTCGACGATTGGCGGCACGAGCCCTACGCGTCGATCATTTCGACCTGAATCTGTCGGGCAGCGACAAGAGGACAAACGGATGCAGGCTATCGGCGGCGTATGCCGTCTCGATGGGGGGCCGGTCGATCGCGCGATGGTCGGGCGGATGAACGACGCGGCGCAGCTCCTGCTGCCCTGTCGCCGGAGGTCGTGGACGCATGGCCCCAGCGGGCTCTGCTGCGCTTCGCCTCACCTCGGCGCAGCGGGTCCGGCGGCTGCGGAGCCTGCGGGCGACGCGTCGCGCCGGCGCACGCTCGTCTTCGACGGTCGATTGGACAACCGGGAGGAGCTGGCTGCCGAGCTCCGCCGGCACGGCGCCCGGCCGGGGTCGTCCGATGTCGAGTTGACGCTCGCGGCCTACGCCGCCTGGGGCGACGACTGCGCGTCGAAGTTGATCGGAGACTTCGCGTTCGCCCTCTGGGACGCCGCCCGGCGCCGCCTGCTGTGCGTCCGGGATCCGCTCGGGGTACGACCGCTGTACATGAGGCTGCGGGACGACGTGGTGTGTTTCGCCACGCAGATCAGGCAGATTCTGGCCGCACGCCCGCACACGCCGGCGTTCGATCTGGAGTTCGTCGCGGACCGGCTCGCGCACGGCGTCGATCGGGCCGACGCCGCCTGCACGCCGTATCGGGGCGTGTCGCGGCTCAAGCCCGGCCACCGCCTGATCGCGGAGGAGGGGCGCGTTCGGATCGAACGGTACTGGGAGTGGAGCACCGGGGAAGCCGCGGCCGATCGAGACCTCCGCGAGTATGTCGACCGGTTCCGGGAGACGTTCTCCAGCGCGGTTGCGAGTCGGATGCGCGGCGTGGGCAGGGTCTGGTCGGACCTCTCGGGCGGCCTCGATTCGTCGTCGATCGTGAGCGTCGCAGCCCGCCGGCGAGGCGGTCCCCGGTTGTCGGCCATCAGCGTCGTGTTCGACCGGTCGACGTTGAGCGACGAACGGCAGTGGGCCGCCGCCGTGGCGCGCACCCTGGGTGTCGACCGGCATTGCATCGACGGCGACGCGCAGCCGCCGTTCACGCGGCTCACCGAGGCCGTCCGGTACTGGGAGGAGCCCCATGCCGCCGCGGCGTTCTTTGGCGTGCACCGGCAGTACCAGCGGCTGATGGGCGGCGCCGGCGTACCGATCCTGCTCACCGGCATCGGCGCCGAAGCCGTCGTCATGAGCAAGCAGCAGTCGCCGGTGCATCTCGCGGACCTGGCGCGCCGCGGGCGACTGGCGGCGCTCTGGCGCGAGCTCGACCGCTGGCAGCGGGCGCTCGGGATCCCCCTGGGCAACGTCGCGTCGCGGTACTGCCTGCGACCGCTGGGGAGCCGTCCCCTGGTCAGCCACGGCCGGTTGCCGGAGATACCCGACTGGATCGCGGGCCCCTTCGCGCGCCGGTGGAACCTGCAGGGGCGCGCCCGGAACGGGAGCATGCCGCCGGCGCGGCGGGGTGTGGCCGATCAGTGGCACGTCGAAAGGGTCGGCCGCATCAGCGGTTTCCTGTTGCGGGGCTGCCTGGAGAAGGCGTGCGACATACGGTACCCGTTCCTGCACCGGCCGCTCGTCGAGCTGGCGCTCGCGACGCCGTGGAGCCTGAAGGCCGTTCCGGGAGAAACGAAGGCGCTCCTGCGCCGCGCAATGGAGGGCGTGCTGCCGGAGGAGGTCAGACGGCGCACGCAGAACGCCTCGACCGGCCACGCGGCCTACACCGGCCTGCGCCGGGAGTGGCCGGTTCTCGAGCGCATCGTCGCGTCGTCGATGCTGGCCGAACTGGGCGCGGTCGATCGTGAACGGCTGCGCAACGCCCTGCACCTCGCCCGCCAGGGACACGCGTTCGATCTCGGCGGGCTGCTCTCGACGTTGACGCTGGATGCGTGGCTGCAGCACGCCGCCCGCAAGGGAGATTCCGCATGGCTGAGCTGAGGATTGCCGACCATGCGCATTCCGTTCGCATGGACGATCAGGTCATCGTGGCCGACATGCGGTCGGGGCGCTACCTGGGACTCGACGACGTCGGCGCCAGGGTATGGGACCTGATCGGGGAGGGCGCTACGCGTGCGTGCATCGTGGAGCGGCTGTCCGCAGAGTACGACGTGGCCGCCGGGGTCCTCGAACGCGACGTGCAGCGACTTCTTCAGGACCTGCTGCGGCGGCGACTCGTCGAGTGCGCGAGTTGACGTGCCCGCTCGCCGCGCCGGTCAGTCGACGATGGCGGCGTAGACGGCCGCCGTGAACGCTTCCCGGAATCCGTTGCCGTAGGCCGGCGACGCCGCCCCCATGATGACGGTCACCATGTCCTCCACCGGGTCGATGAAGAAGCGGGTGCCGGACGAGCCGTCCCACCAGAACGTGCCCTCGCTGACCGGCAGGGGAGATGCGTCTCCGTCCATCACGACGCAGAAGCCGAGCGTCCAGCCGCGGCCGGGCTGCGGGTTGCCGAAGCCAATCGGCAGCAGGGCGTCGGGCACGCGGTTGACGGTCATCAGCGCCACGGTGGACGGCTGCAGGATTCGGACGCCGTCGAGCTCGCCGTCATTGAGAAACATCTGAGAGAACCGCAGGTAGTCGCGCACGGTCGAGACGAGCCCGACGCCGCCCTCGATCAGCGCCGGCTGCTCGGTGAAGGGCACGACCTCGATGGCGTACGGGCGCAGCTCACCGTCCGGCCCGGGCCGGTAGGCGGGGCCGAAGCGGTCGCCGCGGGAGGGGTCGACCCGAAAGACGGTGTCGGTCATCCCGAGCGGCTCGAACACGCGCTCCCGGAGGAACTCGTCGAAGGGCATGCCGGACCAGACCTCGACCAGCCGGCCGAGGATGGTGGTGGATACGCCGTAGCGCCAGCGTGTTCCGGGATCCTCGAACAGCGGCACCCGCGCGGCGTTGTCCACCATCTGCGGCAGCGTGATCGAGCGCAGCCGCACCTGCTCGGCGCGATAGATGGCGGATCCGCGGCTACCCAGACCGGAGGTGTGCAGCAGGAGGTGCTCGACGGTCATCTCGGCGGCCCGCGGGCGGGTCGCCGCCATGTCGGGGTCGGATGCATCCGTGAAGACGCGCTGGTCCGCGAACTCCGGCAGGTACAGGGAGACGGGGTCCTCGAGCTCGAAGCGGTCCTCCTCCCACAGGATCATCGCGGCCAGGCTCGTGATGGGGCGCGTCATGGAATAAAGGCGGAAGAGGGCGTCGTCGCGCATAGCGAGGCCGCGTTCGCGGTCGAGCGCGCCGAGCGCTTCGAGATAGACCAGCCGGCCGCGCCTGACCACGCCGGCCACGACGCCCGCGACGTCGCCCGCCTCGACGTGGGCCCGGAGGCGGGCGGTTGCCTCTTCCAGCCGCTCGGCAGAGAGTCCCACGGCTGCGGGCGCGGCCCGCGGCAACCCCTGCGCGCTTGCGGGGGGCGGGACGCTCCCGGCCGCGACCGCGGCGAGACAGACGGCGACGAGGGTGAGCCTGCAGGTCATGACGTTGCTCCTTCGCGGCCTGCCGGCAGGCCGCCCGCGTTCCGTGCACCATACCACCAGAAAAATCCGGTTCGGGCTTGCCTTACGCGACGGTCGATGGCAGTCTGTGCGCAGCGCATTCGCCGGCGCGGTGCAGTGTGCCGCGAAGAAGTCTGTTCGAGGAGTCTGAGGAGGACCCTGACATGATGCGAAGACTGACCGTTTTGAGCCTGGGCGTCGTGGTGGCCGCCGGCTTGGTGTGGGGCGGGATCCAGAGCGGCGTGGTCGGGGCTCAGGGGATGATCCCGAACGCGCCGATGTTCGAGGTCGACCCGTTCTGGCCGAAGCCGCTGCCGAACAACTGGCTGCTCGGCTCGACTATCGGGGTCTCGGTCGACTCGGACGACCACGTCTGGATCGTGCACCGCGGCAACCTCGCGCCGAACGAGATTCCCGCCGCGCTCGATCCGCCGTTTGCGGAGGCCTGCTGCTTTGCGGCGCCCCCCATCCTGGAGTTCGACCAGGAGGGCAACCTGCTGCAGCACTGGGGCGGTCCCGGTGAAGGCTACGACTGGCCCGAGTCGAACCACGGCGTCTGGGTCGACGGCATGGACAACGTCTGGATCGGCGGCAACGGCGGCGATGACTCGCACGCCCTGAAGTTCAGCCACACCGGCGAGTTCCTGCTGCAGGTGGGCGAGGACGGTTTCGCCGAGCCCGACAGCAGCTCCAGGACGCGCTACCAGAAGGTGGCCAAGGTCACTTTCGACAACGAGGCGAACGAGGCGTACCTGGCCGACGGCTACGGCAACAAGCGCGTGGCGGTGGTGGACGGCACGACCGGCGAGTTGAAGCGCTTCTGGGGCGCCTATGGCAACACGCCGAGCGACGACGAGCTGCCGCGCTACGACCTGGCCAACGCGCCGGCGCACGGCACGGTCAGCAAGGACAAGTCCGGCACGCCGCAGTTCCGGAACCCGGTGCACTGCGCCGACCCGACCAACGACGGCCTGGTCTATGCGTGCGACCGTCCCGGCAACCGGGTGCAGGTGTTCACCAAGGCGGGCGAGTTCGTCGAGGAGATCTACCTCATGACGAAGACGCTCGGGGCCGGCGCGGTCTGGGATATCGCCTTCTCGACCGACCCGGACCAGACCTTCGCCTACGTCGCAGACGGCATGAACGAGAAGGTCCACGTGCTGCGCCGCAAGCCGCTGGAGTACGTCTACAGCTTCGGCAGCGGCGGCCGCATGGCCGGTCAGTTCTACGGCAACCACAGCATCGCTGTCGACTCGATGGGCAACGTCTACACGACCGAGACCTACGAGGGCAAGCGCGTGCAGCGCTTCAAGTACAAGGGCATGGGCAACGCGAAGGGCGACGTCGGCGTCCCGCGCCCGTAGGCGTTCGGTTCGAAATCGTGATTCGGGGGGCCGGGGTCGCGCGATCCCGGCTCTTCGTTTGTACGGCCGGCGCTCCCCGTCCCGCGGCCGTTGTACGCGGTCGTTGCTTCGCCGGGGTGCGCGGGCCACGCCGGGGTGCGCGGGCCACGCGGGTTGCCTCCCCGGAGCGGGCCACGTACCATGTTCCGGGATCCTTGGAGCCCAGCCGTTGCCCTCGCCCGGGCAGCGCTCTCGCGCATCACGAATGCGCAGGTGAGGACACGACATGCGAACGACCTGTGGATTCTTGCTGGCCGGCGCCCTGCTCATCACCGGTTGTGCGGCGGAGGAGCCGGCGGGACCGCCGCTCGACATGCGCCATACCACCCGGGACTTGATGGCCGGCATGATCGACGCATCCGCCGACGCCCTCTGGGACGCGGTCGGCACCATCTGGGACGAGAACGGCGAGAACCACTGGGAGCCGGAGACCGAAGAGGACTGGCTCGCCGTGACCGGGGCCGCGATGACCCTCATCGAATCCGGCAACCTGCTGATGCTCGGCAACCGCCCGCGCGACGACGAGCAATGGATGGTGTTCTCACAGGAGATGATCGACGCGGCGGCGGTGGCCCTGGAGGCCGCGCGGGCGGAGGACCCGGAGGCCATCTTCGACAGCGGGGAAGTGGTCTACAACGCCTGCAACAACTGTCACAACATCTACTGGGTGGGGGACGAGCAGCGCGGCCGAACCATCCCGTGAGCCGCGCGCGGCCCGCGGCGCGCCCCCGAGGGGGTTGCGCCGCGACCCCGGACGGTTCGCGTTGGAGTCTCGCGGGCGCGAAGCTCCTCGTGCGGCGCAGGTTCAGCGGGCAGAAGTCCGGCAGCGCGTCAGCGTGAGAACGCGGCCCGCGGCAATTCGGCGATTTCCGGGCTCGCCTCTCGCTCGCAGAGCGCCTCGCGCATCTCGCCCGAATCGGAACCGGTCGCGCGCCGCGCCACGTTCAGCAGGTAGAGCCGGTAGGCGGCGGGATTGCGCCCCGGGTGTCCGCACAGCGCGACAGGATCCCCCGGTGCGAGCGCGTCCCCGGTCAGCCCGGCGCGCGAGAGCCGGTTGGCGGCCCGCCACTCCACGGCCCAGGTTCGAACGCGTCCGCCCTCGTCCACGACCCGCACGTGGAGCAGCGAATGCGGATTGCCGAACAGGAACGACTCGACCTCGCCGGCGAGGACGATCATCCGTTCCTCGTCGTAGATCTCGCCGATGGCGTGGTGGCCGCCTTCGCCGCGTGCCGGCTCGGCGACTCCCGCAAGCTCGCGGCCGGCGTGCGCGTGGATTCCGGACGCTATGGTCAGGCAGGCGGCGATCAGAACGGGCAGTTTCCACTTCATGGCCGTTCTCCACTGCGGACGACGCGGATTTTCCGTCGGTACCATCGCATCCTTGCACGCGAAGCGAAGCAAAGGCACCAGTTGACAATAATAGTAAGCCCGGAGCGGGTAAATCCTGAAGATCGTCTGAAATCTTTTCGTTACGGTGGGTGGGCCGATAAGCTGCTACGGATGCCGTCCACCGCGAGCCTGCCGCGGCCCGGAATCGGCCTGCGTCCGCCGTCGCCGGCGCGCCCGTTGCGCGTGCTCGTGGTCGAGGACGAGCGCAAGGTGGCCGAAGCGCTCCGCCAGGGGCTCGCGGGCGAGGGCTACGACGTTGTCGTCGAGACCTCCGGCGAGGCGGCGTTCTTCCGCCTGACGACGGACCGTTTCGACCTCATCCTGCTCGACCTGCGTCTGCCCGGCCGGGACGGCATCGAGGTCCTTTCGGCGGTACGGCGCCGCGGCCTGCAGACGCCGGTGGTGGTCCTGACGGCACGTGACACGCTGGAAGACCGCGTCGTTGGTCTCGACGCGGGCGCCGACGACTACGTCGTCAAGCCGTTCGCCTTCGCCGAGCTGCTCGCGCGCATTCGGGCGGTGGCCCGCCGGGGACGACCTGCCGAGGCCGAGCGATTGACCGTCGACACGCTGGTGATCGACTGCGCCGTCCACCGCGTGACCCGGGCCGGAAGGACGGTGGACTTGACGGCGAAGGAGTTCGACCTGCTGTTGCACCTGATGCGCCACGCGCGCCAGGTCGTGTCGCGCGACACCCTTGCCCGCGAGGTCTGGCGGGAGACCGCCCGCAGCACGACCCTCGACAACGTAATCGACGTGCACGTCTCGCGGCTGCGCCGGAAGATCGATGCGGATCAGCCGGTTCGTCTGATCCACACGGTACGGGGTGTCGGGTTCGTGCTGCGCGAGGCCGGGAACCCGTGACCTTTCCCTGGTTGCCGCGCACGCTGCGCGTCCGGCTCACCCTGTGGCACGTGGCCATGATGGTGGTGGTGCTGGCCATCTACGCGGCGGTCGTGCTGCTGATCGTCACCCGCAACGCGTCGCGGGCGCTGGATGGGTTGCTGCGCAGCGATTTCCGGTGGGCCGCGGGCATGGCCGAGCAGGGCCCCGACGGATCCCTCACCTGGTTCGAGGGGGATCCGTGGAGCGAGGAGAGTCCCTGGCTGCAGGTATGGACCCTCGACGGAGCGCTGATCTACCGCACGGCCGTCGCCCGCCGGCTCCCGGTGCCGGAGAGCGAGGCGCTGCTCGACCGCGCCGACGGCCGCATCGTCTCCGTCGCGAGCGAGCCGGCGCCGTTCCGGATACTGGGCACGCGGACCGTCATCGGCGGCGACCCGGTCGTCGTCCAGGTAGGCCGGTCCGAGGCACTGATGCGCCAGGAGGTGGGCGAGCTGGCGCTCGTGCTGCTGCTCGGGTTGCCCCTCAGCGTCGCCGCGGCCGGGCTCGGCGGCTATTACTTGGCGCGGGGCGCCCTCGAACCCATCGCGAGCATGATCAAGCGGGCACGCGCAATCACCGCGTCGCGGTTGGGCGAGCAACTGCCCATCGACAACCCCGACGACGAGCTGGGCCGCCTGGCGACGGTGTTCAACGAGACGCTCGGCCGACTCGATTCCTCGTTCACCCAGATGCGCCGGTTCACCGCCAACGTGTCCCACGAGCTGCGGACGCCGCTGACGGCGATTCGCAGCGTCGGCGAGGTCGCCCTGCGCGAGCCGCGCGACACTTCGTCGTACCGCGCCGTGGTCGAGAGCATGCTGGAGGAGGCGGACAGGTTGAGCGGCCTCGTCGATCGGCTCCTGACCGTGTCGCGTGCGGACAGCGGCGATCGGGCCCGCGCCCGTGACGCAGTCGACCTGGCCGAGCTCGCCCACAACGTCGCCGGTCACCTGGGCGTGTTGGCGGAGGAGAAGGAGCAGGCGCTCGTCGTGGTGCGGGACGGCAGCCCGATCTGCCGCGGCGACCGGATCGTGCTGCGGCAGGCGTTGATCAATCTGGTCGACAACGCGATCAAGTACACGCCGGCCGGCGGCGAGATCCAGGTGCGGGCTTCGGCCTTGAACGGCAGCGCCGTCCTGGAAGTCACCGACACCGGTCCCGGCGTTCCCGAGCAGCATGCACCGTACCTGTTCGAGCGCCTGTATCGCGCGGCGGGACCCGATGCGACGGGAACCGGGGAGGATCTGCACGGCGACGATGGCGCGGGCCTCGGACTGGCGATTGCCCGCTGGGCCGTCGAAGCCAACCGCGGGCGACTCAGCTACGAGCGGGAAAGGCGTGGGAGCACCTTCCGGATCACGCTGCCGGCAGACGGGCGCGACGCCGGCGCTTGACCCGCATCAGCGGATCTTCAGAGCCCTGCAGCATGCAAGTCGCCGAGATCCCGGATCAGGAGCAACGTGGCGAGTAACGAATCGCGGCGTGGGCTACAGACAGTGGTACGCTGGCTGATCCTGATCCACCGCTACCTGGGCATTCCCCTCAGCGCCCTCTTCGTGGTCTGGTTCGCCTCCGGCATCGTGATGATGTACACGGGAGACATGCCGCGCCTGACGCCGGAGCTGCGGCTCGAACGGCTGCCCGCGCTGGACTTCGATCGCATCGTGCTGGCCCCGGCCGCGGCGGCCCGGCGGGCGTATGTGTCGCCGACCCCCCAGCGCGCCTCGCTGCTGACGGTCATGGACCGGCCGGCCTACCGGTTCGACGGCGTGACCGTGTTCGCCGACACCGGGGAGCGTCTCGGCGAGGTGGGGCCGACCGCGGCTGCCGCGGTCGCGGGTCGGTTCACCGGCCGCCCAGCCGGTGCCGTCGAGTACGCCGGCACGCTTGCGGAGCCCGATCAGTGGACGCTGGTCGAGCGGCGCCAGCTTCCGCTGCACAAGCTCGTAATCGACGACGATGCCGGCACCGAGCTCTACGTCTCGCCGCGGACGGCCGAGGTGGCGATGCTGACCACGCGGCGCAGTCGGGCGCTGGCGTGGATGGGCGCGATTCCGCACTGGATCTACTTCACCGCGCTGCGCACGAACCAGCCGCTCTGGTACGACATCGTGGTCTGGACGTCGACCCTCGGCTGCCTGCTCGCCGTCATCGGGCTGGTGCTGGGCGTCACCCAGTTCCGCTGGCGTCTGCCGCGTGGAGACAACCGCTCCACGGGCGGTATCCGGTCGCGGATCCCGTACGCGGGCTGGATGCGCTGGCACTACCTGACGGGTGTCGTTTTCGGACTCGTCACCCTGACCTGGGTCTTCAGCGGCCTGCTGTCGATGGATCCCTACGCCTGGAACAACGCCAGCGGCCTCGACGTCCCGCGCCACGCATTGTCCGGCGGTCCGCTCGACCTCGCGAGCTTCGCGGCCGTGGACGGCGGGGCATGGGAGCGCGTCGCCGGCGGACAACCGGTCAAGGAGATCGAGCTGCTGCGCATCCAGGACAATCCCTACTACGCCGTACGCGTGGGAGCAGGACCTGAGGAGACGGCCGGCGTTTCGCCCGAACGCCGGGCGAACGTCGACGGAGACAGTGGGCTGTCGGGGCCGCTGCTTGTCGCGGCCGATACGTTGGCGCTGCGCGAGGAGCCGTTCAGCACCGAGTCGCTGTTGAAGCGGTTGACGGCGGCGGTTCCGGGCGTGCCGGTGGTCGAGTCCGAGCTGCTGGCCGACTACGACGCCTACTACTACGCGCGCGGCTACTCGCGCGAACGCCAGGCGCCGTTGCCGGTGATGCGCGTCAAGTTCGGCGATCCCATGGAGACCTGGGTCTACGTCGATCCGGCACTCGGCCGGGTGGTCGCCCGCGAGCACCGGTTCACCCGCGTCGAGCGCTGGCTCTTCAACGGGCTGCACAGCCTCGACTTCGCGTTCTGGTACGATCGCCGGCCGCTATGGGACATCGGCGTGATCGCCCTGAGCCTCGGCGGCCTGGCGTCGAGCGGCATCGGCCTCTGGATCGGGTGCGGGCGTATCCGGCGCGCGCTCGGTCGCGGGCTGTCGCGGACTTCGGCCGTCCGCCGGCCGCGCTCGGGCTGACGGGGCGCGAGCCGCGTGCCCACGCCGCGCCCTGCGGCCTCACTGATCTACGCGCGTCTGTCGCGGCCGCGTTTCCGCGGCCGGCAGCGGGACGACGATCATCGCTGCATGACAATCACGGTGCCGGGTGTATCTGCGGTGGTGACGAACAGGGTCGGGCGCGGCGTGTCGGCATCCGCCTCGACGTAGTTGAGGCGGAAGAAGTCCGGCTGCGCGACATAGATCGCCTCCCACAGCAGGCCGTCGTCATGGAGGAAGTCCAGGTGGCGGGGAGACATCGAGGCGTCGATCCGGATCTGCCCTTCGAAGGCGTTTCCGGCGGCGGTGAGCAGCTCGAAGCGGTCGTCCGTGATCGTGAGGACCCCGCCGACGATGACGTCGAACGGGCGGCCGCGCTGCTCGGCGGCGGCCACCGTCCACTCGCCCTGGAGCGTCTGGATGTCGTTCTCGCCCTGCGCCGACGAAAAACCGACGTTCAGGAGCAGGGAGATGATCAATGCGGGGAGCGTCTTCTGCATGGGGGTCTCCAGGGTCAGGCGCTGACGATGGGGAACGTGCCGCCGTCGTTGCCGAGAATCAAGGCGGGGTCGACGCCGAGCCAGTGCCGCAGCACGTCCGCGTAGACGTGGCGGAAGTCGACCGTGGCGTCGAGGCCCCCGCGGGTGACCTTGCCGAGGTCCGCCGGCTCGCCGAGCAGGCCCGCTCGCACCCCGCCGCCCATTACGAACAGCACGCCGGCGTCTCCGTGCTCCGTGCCGTTGCTCCGGTTCTCGGCGACCAGTCGGCCGAAATCGGAGAACGTCAACAGGAGCACGCGATCGAGCTGCCCCGACCCGCGCAGATGACGGGCGAAGGCGCGCAGGCCGCGTCCGAGCTCGGTGAAGAGGATCCGGTGCTTCGAGAGTTGATCGACGTGGGTGTCGAACGAAGCGGACGCAGGCGTGTCGAACGACCCGATGGAGACGTAGTAGACACGGGTCGGGCAGCCGGTCTCGATCATGTCGGCGGTCCACCGCAGGGATTGGCCGAATGCCGTGTCGGGATAGTCGAAGCCGTCGCCCGTTCCCGCCCGTGCGCGATGGAGCTGACGCGAGGCGTGCGCAAGGCCGTTGTCGACCTGTCTGAGGTAGTGGCGGGGGGCGGGGCGGGGGGCCCCGGCGGCCGCCGGGGCGCGGGGGGGGGGGGGCGCGAGACAGAGGCGCAGGGCGGGGGGGGAGGGGCGAGGGCGCGG